>CAYSZN010000386.1:0-4449 GCA_964435425.1 uncultured Akkermansia sp.
AAGAGGAGGCTCTTCACCGCCGGGACGGACATGCCCAGGACCGCCCCGATCTCCTCGTAGGGCATCTCCTCGTAGCGCCGCAGCACGACGGCGAGACGCTGCTTCTCGGGCAGGGCCTCGATGGCCCGGTCGACGGACCTCTCCAGTTCCGCCTGCAGCAGATCCTCGTCGGGCGAACGGCCATGGAGATCCTCGAGAGTGCGGTGGGTCGTCTCCTCGCGCTCCTGCACCGAGACGGTGGGCTTGCGGCGGCGGCGGCGGACTTCGTTGAAGACAAGGTTGCGGGCGATGGTGAACAGCCAGGTCGTGAAGCGGGCCTGCGGCTCGTAGCGCGAGGCCGATTTCCAGACACGGATGAAGACCTGCTGGGCGATGTCCTCGGCGTCGGAGGGATTCCCGAGCATCTTCGCGACGGTGCCGAGCACGGAATGCTGATGGATCTGGATCAGCTGCTCGAAGGCGTCGAAATCGCCGTCCCGCACGCGCCTCATCAGGGCCACGTCCAGCTCGTTCGCCTCCTCCCGGTCCTTCCCGTCGCCGGAGGCGGAGGGGTTCGGATCGGGCGGCGTCATGGAGGTTTTTTCGGAAATTTCCTGAGAGAAAGGGCTGCAATAGCAGGTAAACTCAACCCCGGCAAGCCGCGATCGTTGCTCCGGATTCACGAATCGGGACCTCTCTCCACCCTCCTGGCACGGAGTCCGCGTCCTGCCACCCCTGCCCATGCCCGACTCCTCCAAGGCCAAAATCCGCCGACGCTGGTCCTTCCTGCGCCGCCTCACCCTGCTGCTGATGCGCTTCGGCGTCACCAGCGAGATGGTCGCCATCGCCGGGATGGTCCTCGGCATTCTCGCGGGCATCGCCTTCATGGCCACGGGCGAGACCGACCGACCGTCCCTGGCCTGGGGAGCCGGAGCGGCGTTCTGCCTGCTGCGGGTCGTCGCCATCCAGCTCGACGAGATGCTGCAGCCGACCGCGATGCGGCAATCCCGCGAGGAGGAGTTCTACAACGAGCTGCCGGAGCGAGTCTCCGACGCCGTGACCCTGCTCGGCTTCGGATTCGCCGCCGGCTCCAGCTCGTGGCTCGGACTGGCCGCGGCCCTCGCCGCGATCTTCTCGGCCTACATCCGCTCGCTCGTCTCGTCCCGGACGAACGACCGCAGGAAAGCGGGCTTCGTGCCGATGACGCGGACACAGCGGCTCCTGCTGCTCTCCCTCGTCTCGGTGCTGATGATCGCCGGGGTGCAGGAGCGTCTCCCGGAATTCGACCTTCCCCGGATCACCCTCTGCGTCATCGTGGCCGGCTGCCTCTCGGCAGTCATCCTGAGGTGGTTCAGCCTCCGGGGCATCAGGGTCTAGCGAACGATTCCAGGATTTCCAGACCACTCACCGGGACGGAGTTCCGGGGTAGCCCCGAGCGGCCCGCTCGGGGAAGGAACGTCGTTGGGACATCCGATTGGCCGCGCGAGCCGCACGGCCCTACCCTCGCCTCGCGACAAGGTCATCCATCGCACCCTCTTCCATGAACGATGGAAGAGGGTTGGATCGACCGGACTAGACAAACACGGACCGCCTCCGCTCAAGCCGCCACCGGCTGCTCGATCACGTCGAGACGGAGCTGGGACCACCCCATCCTGTCATTGCCGCTGTTCGCCTCCTGTCCGACGAAGGCGGTGAGCTTGGCCGCGCCGCCCAGGGAGAACGCCGGATACAGGAAGATCTCTCCATGGACGCGGACGCTGCAGACGAAGTTCTGGCCGAAGCGGTAGAGCGTGAGATCGCAGGGCACCGGCATGCCCGGTGCCAGCGGAGTGTTCGCGAGATAGCCGATCACGCCCCCTCCGTTGCAGAGATCGCACACTTCGCCGGTGGCGGGATAGATCGCCACGGCGATGCCGCGCTTGCGGCTCTCGTCGAGAATACCGACGACGATCCGGCGCGTCACCCGGGCGGGCTCGATATCGATCTTGAAACTGACCTCCGCATTCGGCTTGTCCACCAGAGGTGTTTGGCCCAATTCTTCAAGGACGAACTGATTCAATTCCGGAATGGCAATGTTCATGGAGAAAGTGGCGGTTCGGTTGGAAGGTGAAGCGAAGGCTGAGTCAGTGGATTTAAGTCCAGATATTTCAAAAATTATAGAATTAATATTCAAAAAATCAAATTAATTGTGAAATTTATGGTAAATAATAAATTTTTATTAAATTCTTCCGCGATCATCCTACCGCCCGACCGTCGTTTCGGGCACAGGGGCGAGCGGATTGCTTGCATTGGCATTTTGCATGGCTGAGACTCCCGCCGTCTTCCATGGGCTCTTCGGTGGGCGGTGGCTCCGCGAGGCTCCAGTCTCCCCTTCCCTGGCGGCTTCCCGCATCCGTCCGCCGAACGCCGGAATGGAGAGCCCGAAACTCCCCGTGATCCCCGATTCGTGAGCTCCACCCACAGCGAACTGACCTTTGTCTGGACCCCGGCAACGCTGGGCTTCGGCATCGTCCTGTGCCTGGCCGCCGCGGCCCTTTCCATCCTCATCTGGAAGCGCAGCGGCTACTCCGCATCGGTCGGCGTCCTCGAGACCCTCCGCTTTCTCGCCGTCGCGACGGTCGCGCTGACCCTGAATCAGCCGGAATGGCGGGAGACCCGGCAGCCCGACCGCAAACCCGTCGTCGCCGTGCTGCGCGATGCCTCGGGCAGCATGGGAACGGAGGATGTCCCCGTGGACGAGTCCGCCGGCTCCGCTCCGCGCCCGCGCGAGGACCTGGCCGTGGAACTGAGCGCCGCCGAGGTCTGGGCTCCGCTCTCGGAGCCCTACGAAGTCGTCGTCGAACCCTTTTCCGGTGCGGCTGGCCCCGACAGCGGCACGGATCTCGGCGGGGCGCTGTCGGGACTGCTCGAACGGCATCCCCAGCTCGCCGCCGTCGTTCTCATCTCCGACGGAGACTGGAACACGGGCGAGGCACCCTCGCGCGCCGCGACGCGCTACCGCATGGAGGGTATCCCCGTCTTCGCCGTGCCCGTGGGCAGCGAGACCCGCCTGCCCGATCTCGCCGTCCTCGCCTTCGATGTCCCCACCTTCGGCCTCGTCGGAAAGCCGGTGCGCCTCCCCTTCACCCTCTCCAGCGCCCTGCCGCGCCACCACGCCGCGAGGGTCGAGATCCGCACGAACGAGGGCGAAACGCTCCTCGGCGAGGCCACCCTGCCCGCGATGGGCCGGGTGCAGGACACCCTGCTGTGGACGCCGAAGGCGGAAGGCGACTACGAACTGACCCTGACCCTGCCCCCCGCCGACGAGGAGCGCGACCTCTCGAACAACACCCTCTCCGCGCCCATCGCGATCCGCAAGGAGCAGCTCAAGACCCTGATCCTCGAATCCTTTCCCCGCTGGGAATACCGCTACCTCCGCAACGCCCTCGAGCGCGATCCCGGCGTCGAGGTGCATTGCCTGCTCTTCCATCCCGAGGGCAGCGGACCCGGCGGAGGCCCCGGCTATCTCAAGGCCTTCCCCGAACCCGACGCCCTCTCCGCCTACGACGTGATCGTCCTCGGAGATGTCGGCGTGGCCGAGGGGCAACTGACCCTCGAGCAGGTCGCGGCCCTGAAGCAGCAGGTCGTCGCGCAGGCCGCCGGACTCGTCCTGATGCCCGGATTCCGGGGCCACCAGATTTCCCTGCTCGGCACGGAGCTGGCGGACCTCTATCCCGTGCAGCTCGACGCCGCCCAGCCACGAGGCTGGGGGTCCGCCACGCCGGGGCAGTTCGAGCTGACCGAGCTCGGCGCCCGCAGCCTGCTGACCCGGCTCGAGGACACCGAGAACGCCAACGCCAATGTCTGGGCCTCCCTGCCCGGCTTCCAATGGTACGCCGGCGTCGTCCGGGCCCGGCCCGGGTCGGAGGTGCTCGCGACGCACAGCTCGGAAACCAACCGCCACGGCCGCATCCCCCTGATCGCCACCAAGACCTACGGCACCGGGAAAATCCTCTTCATGGGCACCGACGGAGCCTGGCGCTGGCGCAAGGGCGTCGAGGACAGATACCACTACCGCTTCTGGGGCCAGGTGGCCCGCTGGATGGCCTATCAACGGAACATGGCGAGCGACGAGCGGATGAGGCTCTTCTACTCGCCCGACCGGCCCCGCACCGGCGACACCCTCACCCTGAACGCGAACGCCATGAGCGTGGGCGGCGAACCGCTCCAGACCGCCACCGTCGTCGTGCAGATCACCGCTCCCTCGGGCCGGATCGAGACCGTCCGCCTCCAGCCGGGCGGAGAGGACCAATGGGGGCTTTTCACCGGGGCCTTCACGCCCACCGAACCCGGAGAGCACCGGCTCTCCGTGACCTGCGCGGAAAACGGCGGCGCCCTCGAGGCGAACGTCACCGTCCAGGGCACGGCCCTCGAGCGCGTCGGCGAACCGGCCCGCCACGACGTGCTCGACGAGATCGCGCGCCTCACCCG
>CAYSZN010000387.1:0-4448 GCA_964435425.1 uncultured Akkermansia sp.
ATTTGGGACGGACCGGACCCGCCTCCTTCAGGGCGGCGATCTCCTTCTTGATCCTCGCGACTTCCGCGATTGCTTCGCTCCGCCGCTTCGCGGCTTCGTCGTCGCGGGCTTCCGAGGTCACATTCACCGGCGTCTCCGTTTGACCGACGGGGAGGAATTGCACCGCGTCGGCGACGACGTAGCCCTCCGTGCCCTCGTTCGAGACGAGGACGAAATTCGCCCCGTTCGTCTCGAAGCGATACTCGCCCAGCGAGGTGAAGCGCCCCTCCACCGGCGGGGTTCCGCTCTGGTCGATGCGCAGGGGGAAATCGCCGTCGGCGCTGGAGATCATGATCGGAATGGAGGCGGCCCGCCCTGGTCCCGGCGCCCAGGCGAGGCGCACCTCGTAGCGGCCCGCCTTGGGTACGCGGGCGACGAAGCTGAGCGTTTTCAAGCCCTTGCCCTCGTTGTTGTCGTGAAGGTAGCCTTCGCCCACGTAGGTCTTTGTCCGGACGGAATGCTTCCAGTCGCCCACCTTCTCCGCCTCGCTGTCATCGACGACGAAGCCCGGCAGGTCATCCGCTGCGACGATGTCCGGCATTGATGCCGAAGCCCGCGACGACGAGGCGGCGACGGCCTGTTCGCGGGCTTTTTCCGCCTCCTTCAACTCCGCTTCAAGCGCGGCGAGACGGGATTCCTGCCCGGCGACGCGGGCCTCCTCCTCCGTGTCGAGCGGCAGGGGCAGGTCGAGCCAGTTCGAGACGTTCGAATGCGAAAGGCTCATTGTGCTCGCGAGAATGCCGGCGAGGGCGTGGTAGTCGCGCGTCGGCACCGGGTCGAACTTGTGGTCGTGGCAGCGGGCGCAACCGATGGTCTGGCCGAGAAGGGCCTTGCCGAGGGTGTCGAGTTGCTCGTCGACGATATCAAGGTCGAGCTGGCGCTTGTCCTGCTCCTCGAGATTGTGGTTGCCCAGCGCGAGGAAGCCCGTCGCCACGAAACGCCGCTGCCGTTCCCGCAGCGGCGCGTCCGTCGGCATCAGGTCGCCCGCGATCTGCTCGCGGAGGAACTGGTCGTAGGGCAGGTCGCGGTTGAAGGCCTCGACCACATAGTCGCGGTAGCGCCAAGCCTCGCGCAGGATCAGCCCGCGCAGGGTGTAGGATTCGCCGAAGCGGGCCACGTCGAGCCAATGCCGCCCCCAGCGCTCCCCGAAACGCGGAGAGGCGAGGAGTCGGTCCACCTCGCGCCGCCACGCCTCCTCCGAGGGATCGGCGAGGAAGGCCGCGATCTCCTCCGGCGTCGGAGGCAGTCCCGCGAGATCGAAATGGAGACGGCGCAGCGCTGCCTCGGGCGAGGCGGGTTCGGCGGGAGCCACGCCCTCGGCCTCCATCCGGGCGAGGAGGAAGCGGTCGATCCCGTTCGCGGGCCAGTCCACGTCCTTCACCGGCGGCAGGGAAGGGGCGGAGAGCGGACGGTAGGACCAGAAGTTGCGGCCTTCCTCCACCGACATGCCGGAGGCGACTTTCTCCACCTTGCCCTCGCGCGGGTCCGGTGCGCCCATCGCGACCCATTGCTCCAGCGCCGCGATCTTCGTTGCGGGGAGGCGCGTCTTCGGCGGCATCTCCAGATGCGGGGTGTCGTAGCGCACCGCCTCGATCAGGAGGCTGCCCGCCGCGTCCCAAGGCACGAGCGCCGGACCCGAATCGCCCCCCACGACCCAGCCCTCGCGCGAATCGAGGACGAGCCCGCCTTTCTGCGCCGTGTCGTTCGCGTGGCATTCGTAGCAATGCTCCACGAGGATGGGCCGGATCTCCTTTTCGAAGAAGACGAACTCCTCGCTGCCCGAAGACGACAACGCGCACAGGAGCGAGGCGACGCCCCCGCCCATCCAAGCGGTGAAATGGCGAGTTCCGGTCTTCATCGGCGACCTTCTGGAAGGGTAGCGGATTTCACGCTTCCGGGACAAGCCCCTTCCCCTCACGGAATTGCGTCTTCCAATCGCGTGTCCAAAACCGGATCGCGCCGCATGGTTGCGAGGCCGTCACCGTTCGCCCTCGAGCCAGCCGATGCGTTCGTGCCTTGTTTACGTTGAGGGAACGCGAAGGAATCAGGGACCTGTGACCGCTCCTATCCGTGAAAAGGGATAGTAGATTTTTGTCACTTTTCCAAATAGAGCCGATTCCGGCACACATCCCCAGAGCCGGCTGTCGGCGCTGTTGGCAGAGTTGTCGCCGAGCACAAAATACTCGCCTTGCCCGACCAGATAGGCATCTCCGTCCTTCGTTCCCGGAAAGGATTGCAATGGATAGGAAACATAGGCGATGGATGGGATTCCGTCTTCGGTACCGAGTTTCCTGCCGTTTGCGTAAATGGCTCCCTCGCGAATTTCGACTCGTTCCCCCGGCAGCCCGACGAGGCGTTTGATGTAATACGTTTCTCCGCCGTTGGCATGGGTGGGGATCGCCGAAATGGGTGAAGTCCGGAAGACAATGAGGTCGCCGCGTTCAGGTTTTTTGAAACGGTAGGAGATCCTGTCAACCACCACATGGTCCGGAGTGTTTCCATCCCGGGCACCCAGCAGCGTTGGCTCCATGGCACCTGTGGGAACTCTGAACGACTTTACGATCAGGCTGTACGGGGAAGGGAGCAGTATCAAGGCAATCAGCAGGCCAGCAAAAAGGAACCAGAGGCGCAGCGACATTCTGCCCGGACGGAAGCTGTCGCAAAGCATCCAAAGGCTGGCGATGAGCGGCGCCACATACGGGATCAAGGCGATGGTCAGAGGGATGGGCTCGAACGCGAGCGCCATCGCAACGACGATCGAGCCGAGGAGAAGTCCAACGAGCCACGTCACTCCACGGCGGACCTTCCCGGCACGAATCAACCCAAAGCCGGGAACAAGAAGGCTCAAGACGAGTCCGGGCCATCTAGAAAGGGCTCGCTCTTCCCTTGGGGTGGCGGGTTCCATCTCCGGAGTTTAAATCACGGGCAATCCGTCGGAGGCAAGGAAAATCGGACGATGGCTCTCGCGAAGCCTCCTCGGCGGGTGGGCGACGGCCCTTTCGCATCCCCTTACGACAGGCGTGTCAGGATCTCCAGATTCGCGGTCGGGTCGAAGCGGTCCAGGGCGGCGCGCTGGGCCGCGATCAGTTCGGCGATCCCTTTCTTCCCGAGGCGCAGCATTTCGGCCATCTCCTCTTCGGAGAAGGTCGCCTCCTCGCCGGTGCCCTGCACCTCGATGAGGCGGAGATCCTCGGTCATGGCGTAGTTGAAGTCGACGGCGGCGTCCTTGTCCTCGTGGTAGTTCAGGTCGAGGCAGCAGGTGTCCTCCCAGAGACCAGCGCTGACGGCGGCGGCGAGCTGGCGCAGGGGGGATTTCGGCAGCTTCTTCGCGGCGACGAAGCGGCGGAAGGCCATTTCGGCGGCGACGACGGCCCCGGTGATGGAGGCGGTGCGGGTGCCGCCGTCGGCGCGGAGGACGTCGCAGTCGATCCAGAGGGTGCGGGTGCCGAGCCCTCCGAGGTCGACGACGGCCCGCAGGCTGCGCCCGATGAGGCGCTGGATCTCCGAGCTGCGCCCGTCGAGCCTGCCGCGGCTGATGTCCCTCGGCTTGCGCTGGAGGGTCGAGTAGGGCAGCATGCTGTATTCGGCGGTGAGCCAGCCTCCAGGGACGCCCTGGGCCTTCATCCACGGCGGCACGCCGGTCTCGAGCATGGCGGAGCAGATCACTCGGGTCTCGCCGAAGCTCACGAGGACGCTGCCGTGGGCGAGGGGGGCGATGTCGAGCTGGAACCCGATCTCGCGCATGGCGTCGGGGGTGCGACCGTCGATTCGGTTCATGTCCCGCCTATGGTCCACGGGCGGGGTTTTTGCAAGCGTTCACATTCACGGTTGCGTCCGTGGCGGTTGCCGCGACCGTTGACGCCGCCCATGTCGCAAACCCGGGAAAAGCTCGAACAATTCGCCGTCGATGTGATCCTCGACCGGCGCCAGGGCGTGCGCGCCTCGATGCTGCGCGGCTTTCTCGGCTCGCTCTCGCGCGTCTACGAGTTCGCGGTGAACTCGCGCCTCGGCCTCTACCGCCACCGCATCCTCCGCGAGCGCAGCCTCGGGTGCCTCGTCGTCAGCATCGGCAACCTCACCGTGGGCGGCACGGGCAAGACGCCGGTGGTGGAGAAGTTCGCCCGCTCCCTGCAGGACGGGGGCCGCCGCGTCGCCATCCTCAGCCGTGGCTACAAGTCGGTGAAGCAGCCTTTCCTGAAGCGTCTCTCGGGCAAGATCCAGGGGAAGAACGAGATCGATCCGCCCCGTGTCGTCAGCGACGGAAAGTCCCTGCTCCTCGATTCGAAGACGGCGGGGGACGAGCCCTACATGCTTGCCGCGAACCTGCCCGATATCCCCGTGATCGTCGACAAGGACCGGGTGAAGAGCGGTAAGCACGCCATCTCCGAGTTCAACTGCGACACCCTCAT
>CAYSZN010000388.1:0-4436 GCA_964435425.1 uncultured Akkermansia sp.
CCATCCGCCTCGCCACACGGCGCTATGCCAAGCGGCAGGAGACCTGGTTCAAGCGGGAAGCGGAATTCGCGAGACTGCCGCTCGACCGCGAGGAGTCGCCCGACGACACCGCGACGAGAATCGCCCGCCATTTCGGTCTGGTTTTGTGAACCATTGCGCAGCCACGCCACAGGTTGACGCAACCGGGGATCACGCGCATCCTGTCCGCCCCATGCCGACCCTCTCCGAAGGAAATCCCGCCACCGTCTCCCTCCGCCTCGCGAACGACGAATACACCGTGCTCGTCGGCTCCGGCCTGCTGGCGCGCACCGCGGACCGGATGGCCGACCGCGCCGCGCTCCGTCCCCGCAGCGCCGCCATCGTCACCGACTCGACCGTCGGTCCGCTCTATGCCGGAACGGTCCAAGCCTCGCTCGAAAACGCGGGCATCCGCACCGTCGTCATCACCGTGCCCGCGGGCGAGGCCTCGAAGAGCATGGAGCAGGTCACCGAGGTCTGCCGCGACATGCTGCGCGCCGGACTCGACCGGAAGTCCGTCCTCGTCGCCCTCGGCGGCGGCGTCGTCGGCGACCTCGCCGGATTCGCCGCCGCGATCTTCCAGCGCGGCATTCCCTGCGTGCAGATCCCCACCACCATCGTCAGCCAGGTCGACAGCTCCGTCGGCGGCAAGACCGGGGTGAACACCCCCGAGGGCAAGAACCTCCTCGGCGCCTTCCACCAGCCCCGCCTCGTCCTCGCGGACACCGGCACTCTCGCGACCCTGCCCGAGCGCGAGTTCAACGAGGGTTTCGCCGAAATCATCAAGCACGCCGCCATCCGCGACGCCTCCCTTCTCGAACTCGTCGAGGACCGGAGCACCGTCCGCGAGCGCCTCGCCGAGCTCGTCGCGCGGAACGTCACGATCAAGGCCGCCGTCGTGGAGGAGGACGAACGCGAGACCGCCGACGTCCGCGCCCTGCTCAACTTCGGCCACACCCTCGGGCACGGCATCGAGGCCGCCGGCGGCTACGGGCGCTTCCTCCACGGCGAGGCGATCAGCCTCGGCCTCGTCGCCGCGACCCGGCTCTCCATCGAGAAGGCCGGGCTCCCTGCCGACGATGGCGCACGCCTTCTCCGCGCCCTGGAGGCCTACGGATTGCCGACCGTCCTCGCCGACGACGTGCCCGACGATGCCGTGCTCGCCGCGATGGGACGGGACAAGAAATTCGACGCGGGGCGCATCCGCTTCGTTCTCCTGAAGTCCCTCGGAGAGGCCTTCGTCTCCGACGAGGTCTCGCAGGACGATCTCGTCCGGGCGCTGCACGGGCTGCGCGCCTGAGCCGGGACGGGCAAGCGCGCGCTATCCGCGACAAAGCAACGGAAGCCGAATGCGGAATCCGGTGAATCTTGTCCGTACCATGCGCATCAAAGTCGTCTACGCCACCGAAACAGGAAACGCCGAGGATCTCGCCAAAGACGCCGTCCGCCGCCTGCGGGAACGCGGCTTCGATCCCGGAAAGGCGCTTTGCCTGGGCGACGAGGGCTTTCGCCTCGTCGAGGACACCGACCTCCTTCTGTCCATCGTCAGCACCTGGGGCGACGGGGAACCACCCTCCGAGGCGGAGGACTTCCACCACCAGTTGACCAACTGCGCCCCGCTCGGGCTCGGCCACCTCCATTTCGCCGTGCTCGCCCTCGGCGACACCAGCTACGACCAGTTCTGCCAATACGGCAAGGAGCTCGACGCCGAGCTCGAACGGCACGGAGCGAACCGCCTCCACGAGCGGATCGACTGCGACATCGACTACGACGACTATTTCGAGGCCTGGCTCGCCTCCGTCCTCCAGCGCATCGCCGCCCTCGTCGGCGAGCCGCTCGCGGTCTGAGATCGAGGAGCCCGAAAAGCGCCACGGGAGGCGAGGACCATCCCGGCAGGGTCCGTTCCGCCTCGACAACAGGCTGTGCCGTGGCTTGACTTCCCCCCGAAGCATTGGAAAGGTGCGGCCAAGGAAACCTCCACCACCTCCACCGCGACGTTTTTTGATGAGAATCGCCTTCCTCACCGCCGGGGGCATCGCCCCCTGTCTCTCCGCCTCCATTGGCGGCCTGATCGAGCAATACAACCGCCTCGCCCCGGATGCCGACCTGATGGGCTACCTCAACGGCTACCAGGGCCTCCTCCTCGGGAACTCCTACCACTTTCCCCGGCAGATCCGCGAGAAGGCCGCGATCTTCTACAATTTCGGCGGCAGCCCCATCGGCAACAGCCGGGTGAAGCTCACCAACGTGGAGGACTGCACCAAGCGCGGACTCGTCCAGCCCGGCGAGGAGCCCCTGAAGATCGCCGCGGAACGCCTCAAGAGCGACCGGGTCGACATCCTCCACACCATCGGAGGCGACGACACGAACTCCACCGCCGCCGATCTCGCCGCCTACCTCAAGGACAACGGCTACGACCTCACCGTCGTCGGCCTGCCCAAGACCATCGACAACGACGTCTTCCCCATCAAGCAGACCCTCGGGGCCTGGACCGCCGCGCACCAGAGCGCCCGCTTCTTCCGCAACGTCGCCAACGAGAACACCACCAGCGCCCGCCAGCTCATCATCCATGAGGTGATGGGACGCCACTGCGGCTGGCTCACCGGACGCGCCGCCCACGACTACCACGAGAGCCTGCACCAGTACGACTGGCTCCCCGAGGCCCTGCTCCAGCAGATCCGCTGGGATGTCGATGCCGTCTGGGTGCCCGAGATGGAGATCGACATGGACGCCGAAATCGACCGGCTCAACGCCAAGATGGACGAGCACGACAGCGTCAATCTCTTCATCAGCGAAGGCGCCGGCCTCGACAACATCATCGCCGAGATGGTCGCCGAGGGCCGGGAGCCGGCCAGGGACGCCTTCGGGCACTACCGCCTCGACTCCGTCAACGTGGGCAACTGGTTCGCGGCGAGGCTCAAGGAGAGGCTCGGCGCCGAGAAGGTGCTGGTGCAGAAGAGCGGCTACTTCGCCCGCAGCGCCGCGCCCAACCCCGACGACCTCGAACTGATCAAGGCGAGCTGCGCCCAGGCGGCCCAGTCCGCCCTCGAAGGCGTCAGCGGCGTCGCCGGTCTGGACGAGGACAACGGCGACCAGATGGGCACCATCGCCTTCCCCCGCATCAAGGGCGGCAAGCCCTTCGACATCGACGAAAGCTGGTTCACCAACCTGCTCGACGAGATCGGCCAGCCCAAGGGACGGCGCATCGAGGCGCATTGAGCGGAATCTCAGCCCCATCGCAGCAAGCCAACGTGGGGCGGAATCCCTTTCCGCCTTCTCCTGGCCCAGCGACGGGCGGAAAGAGATTCCGCCCCACAGTACAACACCTGACGCCTCCGATGGGAACGGGGCTTTGTGCTTTTTGTGCCTTTCCGCGGCCAAGAATCGGTAAGAACGGCGCATTCAAGGCCTGTCGCGAGGCGGCCCTCTCTGCTTCATTGCCATCCGTCATGACTCTCCGCACCGTCCTTTTCCTCGCCTTTCTCTGTGGACCTGCCTGCCTCTCGGCCAAGGACTGGCCTTGGTGGCGCGGACCGGACCGCAACGGCTCCGCTCCCTCGGACGCCGTGCCGCCCGAGGCGTTCGGCTTGGACCAGGGCATCCTCTGGTCGGTCGACCTGCCGGGGCGCGCCCATGGTTCCGCCTGCGTCGCGGGGGACCGCGTCTTCATCGCCACGGCCGACGAGGAAAAGCAGATCCAGGCGATGCACGGCTTCGACCGGACCAGCGGCAAGTCCCTCTGGACCACGGTGATCCACGAGAACGGCCACGGGCAGAAGATCCACAAGAAGGCCTCCTGGGCCTCGGCCACGCCCGCCTGCGACGGCGAGCGGGTCTTCATCAACTTCCTCAGCGGCGACGCTGTCTTCACCACGGCCCTCGACCTCGACGGAAACCGGCTCTGGCAGACGAAGGTCACCGACTACGTGGAGCACCAAGGCTACGGCTCCTCTCCCGCGATCCACGGCGATCTCGTCATCGTCTCGGCCGACAACAAGGCGGGCGGAGCGGTCTGCGGACTCGACCGCCGGACGGGCGAGATCGTCTGGCGGCATGCCCGCCCCGCCCTGCCAAACTACCCCTCCCCCGTCGTCCTCGAGGCGGCGGGCAAGACGCAGGTCTTCCTCATCGGCACGGACAAGATCACGAGCCTCGATCCCGACACCGGAACGGTGAACTGGGAGATCGACGGAGCCACGACCGAATGCGTCACCTCCACCCCGACCGACGGCACCCGCATCTTCTGCTCGGGCGGCTATCCGAAGAGCCACGTCGCGGCCATCGCCGCCGATGGATCGGGCAAGGTCGAATGGGAGACGAAGGACCGCGTCTACGTTCCCTCGATGCTGGTGAAGGACGGCCACCTCTACGCCACGCTGGACGGCGGCGTCGCCCTCTGCCTCGATTCCGCCACCGGC
>CAYSZN010000389.1:0-1737 GCA_964435425.1 uncultured Akkermansia sp.
AGGACGACGCCGACGATGTTCTTGCCGATGTCGTGGACGTCGCCCTTGACGGTGGCGATGACGAAGACGGGGGCCTTGTCCTCGTCGCCCTCCTGCTTCTCGGCGAGCATGAAGGGTTCGAGGTAGGCGACGGCCTTCTTCATGACGCGGGCGCTCTTGACGACCTGGGGGAGGAACATCTTGCCGGCTCCGAAGAGTTCGCCGACGACCTTCATGCCGTCCATGAGCGGGCCTTCGATGACGGCGAGGGGCTTGCCGAGGGCGGCGCGGGCCTCCTCGGTGTCCTCCTCGATGTAGTCGGTGATGCCCTTGACGAGGGCGTGGGTCATGCGCTCGAGCACGGTGCCGGAGCGCCACGCGAGCTCGGCGGCGGCGCCTTTCTCCTTCTTGTCGGCTCCGGCGGCCTTGAGCTCCTCGGCGTAGTCGATGAGGGCCTCGGTCGCGCCGGGGTGGCGGTTGAGGAGGACGTCCTCGACGAGCTGCTTGAGCTTCGGCTCGACCTCGTCGTAGACCTCGAGCATGCCGGCGTTGACGATGCCCATGTCCATGCCGGCCTGTCCGGCGTGGTAGAGGAAGGCGGCGTGCATGGCCTCGCGCACGACGTTGTTGCCGCGGAAGGAGAAGGAGATGTTCGAGACGCCACCGCTGACCTTGGCTCCGGGGAGGTTCTGCTTGATCCAGCGGGTCGCCTCGATGAAGTCGACGGCGTAGTTGTTGTGCTCGTCCATCCCGGTGGCGACGGTGAGGATGTTGGGGTCGAAGATGATGTCCTCGGGGTTGAAGCCGACCTCGTCGACGAGGATGCGGTAGGCGCGCTCGCAGATGCGGATCTTGTCCTCGTAGGTGGCGGCCTGCCCCTGCTCGTCGAAGGCCATGACGACGACGGCGGCTCCGTATTTCATGACGGTGCGGGCGTTGGCCTTGAAGGCGTCCTCGCCCTCCTTCAGCGAGATGGACTTGACGATGCCCTTGCCCTGCAGGCATTTCAGCCCGGCCTCGATGACGGACCATTTGGAGGAATCGACCATCACGGGCACGGCGGCGACGTCTGGCTCGCCGGCGAGGAGGTTGAGGAAACGGGTCATCATGCTGACGCCGTCGATCATGCCCTCGTCCATGCAGACGTCGATGACGGGGGCTCCGTTCTCGACCTGCTGGCGGGCGATGGCGACGGCGTCCTCGAGCTGGCCTTTCTTGATGAGGGTGGCGAATTTGGGCGAACCGGCCACGTTGGTGCGCTCGCCGATCATGAGGAAGCCTTTTTCGGCGGATTGGGTGAAGGCCTCGGACCCGCTGAGGCGCATCGCGGGCGGGGGCGTGGGCAGGGCGCGGGGGGGCTGGCGCTCGGCGACCTTGGCGATGGCGGCGACGTGGGCGGGGGTGTTGCCGCAGCAGCCGCCGATGAGGTTGACGAGCCCGGCGGCGGCGAAGCGCTCGATCTCGCGCTCCATGTCGGGCGGGAGGAGGTCGAATCCGGTGGGGGCGAGGGGGTTGGGCAGGCCGGCGTTGGGATAGACGGAGACGTGGGTCGCGGCGACGCGGGAGAGCTCGGCGAGGTGCGGCTCCATGAGGTCGGGGCCGAGGGAGCAGTTCAGCCCGACGGCGAGGGGCTTGGCGTGGGCGACGGCGTTCCAGAGGGCCTCGGTCTTCTGGGCGGAGATCATGGTCTCGCCTCCGCGTCCGACGGCGGCGGAGACGATGATGGGGAACTCGATGCCGTCCTCGTCGTAGACCTCG
>CAYSZN010000389.1:1747-4415 GCA_964435425.1 uncultured Akkermansia sp.
GGTGACGACGCGGAAGCCGGGATCCTCGGCGTCGGGGCTGTTGGTCAGGGAGACGGTCATGGGACCGATGGCCCCGGCGACGTAGCGTTTCCGCCCGGTGTCGTTGGCGATGCGGTCGCACCACTGGCGGGCGAGCTTGGCGGACTCGTAGTTGATCTCCCAGGCGAGGTCTTTGAGGAAGGCGCTGTCGCAGACCTCGCGGGCGAAGAACTCGGGGTCCTTGCGGCCTTTGCCGGTCTCGCGCGGGTCCTCGACGAAGAACTCGCTCTGGGCGAGGGTGGTGGCGGAGAAGGTGTTGGTCTCGATGATGTCGGAGCCGGCCTCGAGGAAGCGCTTGTGGATGTCGCCGATAACGTCGGACCGGGTGAGGGAGAGGATGTCGCCGTTGTTGAGGAGGTCCTTGGCGTTGGCGGCGAAGCGCTCGCCGCGGGCTTCGGCTTCGGTGAGCTTGTACTCGCGGATCGTCGTGCCCATAGCCCCGTCGAGGACGAGGATGCGCTTGGAAAGTTCGGCGGTGAGTTCGGTGGTGATGGGGTCACGGGTCATGGGTCATGGGTCGGGGCTTCGCGCCGGTAAAAGGTGAAAAGTAAAAGGTGAAAGGTAGGCACGAACGTCCACCTTCGCCTAGGGTCTGGTGGACGGGTCGGATTTCGAGGGGGAGCGGGTTAGCGATTCGCTCTTTTGCTGTTTCGCCTTGAAGCTACAGGGTCTTGCGAGGGAGGCAAGAGGGTTGGGAGGCGGGATGAGGATCCGAGGGTAGCCCCGAGCGGCCCGCTCGGCGATCGGATCCATGGAGGGTGCCATCGGTTCTACGATGGCGGCCCGGGCCGGACCGCCCTACCTGCGCTTCCGCACAAGGGCTTTCCACCCCATCGAACTCCCCTTTCCCATTGACTCCGGGCCGCGTAGATTCGCGGACATGCCGCGCTACGCCATCGTCATCCCGGCCTACAACGAGGAGGCCTACCTGCCCGCCACGCTCGCGGCGGCGCGGGAGGCGATGGCCGCAGTGTTTTCGGAGCACGGCAGCGGCGAGCTGATCGTCGTGGACAACAACTCCCACGACCGCACCGCGGCGGCGGCGAAGGAGCACGGTGCCGACCGGGTCGTCTTCGAGCCGCACAACCAGATCGCCCGCGCCCGCAATGCCGGGGCGGCGGCGACGGAGGCGGAATGGCTCGTCTTCCTCGACGCCGACACCCTCGTGCCGGCGGAGACGCTGCGGCAGGCCCTCGACGCCCTCGCCTCGGGCACGGTCGCGGCAGGCGGAGCGCGCGTTGCGATGGACCAGGCAGTGACGCCGATGGTCGCGTGGCTGGTGCGGACCTGGGACCGCGTCTCCACCACCTTCGCCTACGCCGCGGGCAGCTTCTTCTTCGTCCGGCGCGACGCCTTCGAGGCCGCGGGAGGATTCGACGAGAATGTCTACGCGGGCGAGGAGATCCAGCTCGCCCGACGCGTCAAGGCCTGGGCGAGACGGCGGAAGCTGGCCTTCCGCATCCTTCCCGATCCGCCGGTGGTGACCTCGGGGCGGAAGTCGGACTGGTTCTCGACGAAGGATTTCCTCGTCCAGCTCGCGGTGATCCTCCTCGTTCCCTGGGCGGGACGCAGCCGCCGCCTCTGCGGGATCTGGTATCGCCGGCCGGAGTGACCCAACCCTCTTGAATGCCGGATTGAACCCTCTTCCCTCGCTCCATCTCGCGCCGATGCAGGATGTCTCCGTCCTGCCCCTGTGGCACTGCCTGGAACGACGCGGCGGGCCGGATGTCTACGTCACCGAGTATTTCCGCGTCCATCGGAACTCGCATCCCGAGCGCGACATTCTCCGCTCCATCGTCGCCTTCGGGACGGACAAGCCCATCGTCGCCCAGATGATCGGGACCGGGCCGGACGACCTCGTGCGCACGGCCCGCTATCTGGAGGACCACACGCCCTGCGCCGGCATCGACGTGAACCTCGGCTGTCCCTCGCCCACGGTCTGCGGCAAGACGGCGGGCGGTGCCCTGCTGAAGCAGCCCGACCTCGTCCGCCGGATCGCCGAGGCTCTGCGCCCGGCGGTGCGGGGAACGCTGACGCTGAAGACGCGGATCGGCTACGAGTCGCCCGACGAGTTCGACTCCCTTCTCGATCTCTACGCCGGCCTGCCTCTCGACGGCCTCGCCGTGCATGGCCGCACCGTGCGCGAGCGCTACCAGTCCGAGGTCCACACCGACCGGATCGCGCAGGCGGTGGCGAGGCTGCCCTTTCCCGTCGTCGCGAACGGCTCCGTCGTCTCGGCGGCGACGGCCCGCGCGATGGCGGAGCGGACCGGCGCGGCGGGGCTGATGCTCGGCCGCGGCGCGATCCGCGATCCCTGGGTTTTCGCCTCGGTCCGGGCCAATTTTGCCGGAGTGGAAAGGCCGCGTCCCTCGCTGCGGGAGCTGCGCGACTATCTCCTCGAACTGACCGAGGAGGTCCACGCCGAGGGGAGCTTCGCGCGGGAAATCGATCTGGTGAACCGGATGAAGAAGTTCACCAACTACATCGCCTCCGGCATCGCCGACGGGGCGCTCTCGCACGAGCTGCGCCGCGCCACGGACCTGGAGACCTTCCACCGATCCTGCCAAAGCCACCTCGACCGCGAGGAGCCCTTTCCCGCCGAGCCGCGCGAGGACGGCACGCTCTTCTG
>CAYSZN010000390.1:0-2685 GCA_964435425.1 uncultured Akkermansia sp.
ACGCTCTCGGCGGAATGCGAGGGGCTGAGCCGCCGGCTGAAGGAATGGGGCCGGGAGGAGCGGGAACGGTTGCCGCTGGAACAGGAGCGCGTCGAGACCCTCATGACGCTCCACCGGCGCGGGGACTTCGCGTACGGTGGCGTTCTCCTGAACGCCCTCGTCGCCCACGGCGAGCTGCTCCAGCGGCTCGGCGAGACGGAGGCCGCCGAAGCCCGGTTCCATCAAGTCCTCGAAATCGACGGGGAAATCCCCGAGACCGAACGCGCCAAGTTCGAGCCGTGGATGCGGGGACGCCGCGCCCTCGCCCACGAACTCCTCGGCGACCTCTACCTGAGGACGCGGCGATGGGACCAGGCCGAGGAGCGTCTGCTCCACAGCCTCGCCCTCTGGGAGGAGCGCGGGACTGACCACGGAGGCGGGGCCACGGGGGCGGACGTGGCCTGCCGCGCCAAGGTGAGGCTGGCGGCGCTGCACGCCCGGACCGGACGCGCCGGCTCGACCGAGCGGAGGAGGTGGTGCGAGGAGGCGGTGGCGCATCTGGAGCCGCTGAAGGAGGCGGGGACGATGCACGGCATGCTGGAGTGGGTGCTCGACTCCGCGAGGGAGCAGCTGCGCTCGATGGAGGGGCCACGCTGAAATCCGAATTTCCAGTTTCGGATTTCCGGTTTTCCCCGCCAGCCCGATTCAGGCCTGTTTTTCAGAGTTGAGCCAAAAGCCAACTCATTCTAGGATCGCACGATGAAACGGCTTCTGCGCATTCTCCTCTGGTTCGGCATCTCCGCGCTCGGCGCGGGAGCGGTGGCATTCTCCGCCTTCCACAAGGGGGAGACCATCAACGCCCTCTGGCTCGTCGTCGCGGGGCTCTGCACGTTCGCCGTCTCCTATCGCTTCTACAGCAAGTGGCTCATGGCCAAGGTCCTCGTCCTCGACGACCGGCGCGCTCCCCCCTCGGTGACGCAGCAGGACGGAAAGGACTTCGTCCCGACAAACCGCTGGGTCGTCTTCGGACACCACTTCGCCGCCATCGCCGGCCCCGGCCCGCTCGTCGGCCCTGTCCTCGCGGCGCAGTTCGGCTACCTGCCGGGGATGCTCTGGCTCCTCATCGGCGCGACGCTCGGCGGGGGCGTGCATGACTCCATCGTCATGTTCGGCTCGGTCCGCCGCGGCGGGCGCTCCCTCGGGCAGATGCTGAAGGAGGAGGTGAACTCCGTCGTCGGCATCGTCGCGATGGTCTCCATCCTCGCGATCATGACGATCCTTCTCGCGGTGCTCAGCCTCGTCGTGGTGAAGGCACTCGCGGAGAGCCCCTGGGGCCTCTTCACCATCGCCATGACCATCCCCCTCGCCCTCATCATGGGCCTGGCCCACACCGTCTTCAAAGTCAGCGTCAAGGGTGTGACCGTCTTCGGCATCGTCGGCCTGCTCGCCAGCGTCTGGGCCGGCAGCCACCTCGCCGACTGGGGCATCGAGCACTGGTTCGACCAGCCCGGCGAGTGGATCGCCTGGTCCCTCATCCTCTACGGCTTCTCCGCCTCGGTCCTTCCCGTCTGGCTGCTCCTCGCCCCGCGCGACTACCTCAGCACCTTCATGAAGATCGGCACGGTCGCCGCCCTCGCCGTCGCCATCGTCTTCGTCGCGCCGGAGCTGCAGATGCCGAAGCTGACGAAGTTCACCGACGGCACCGGCCTCGTCTTCGCGGGCAAGGTCTTCCCCTTCGTCTTCATCACCATCGCCTGCGGCGCGGTCTCCGGCTTCCACGCCCTCATCTCCTCGGGCACCACGCCGAAGCTGCTCGACCGGGAGAGCGGCATCCGCAGCATCGCCTACGGCGCGATGGTCACCGAGATGGTCGTCGCCCTGATGGCCCTCGTCGCCGCCTGCGCCCTCTCCCCCGGCCAGTATTTCGCGATCAACGCGGGCATCAACAAGACGATGGCTCCCGAGCAGGTCGTCGAGGTCGTCACCGCGGCCGGATTCCCCGTCACCGTGGCGGAGATGGACACGCTCGCCACCGACATCGGCGAGAAGACGATGTTCGGCCGCGCCGGCGGAGCGCCGACCTTCGCCGTGGGCATGGCCCACATGTTCTCGAAGGCCTTCGGCGAGCAGTGGATGGCCTTCTGGTACCACTTCGCGATCATGTTCGAGGCGCTCTTCATCCTCACCACGATCGACGCGGGCACGCGGGTGGGTCGCTTCATTTTGCAGGACTTCCTCGGGGGATTGTGGAAACCGCTCGGCGACACGCGCAACCTCTGGTCGAACGCCTTCAGCAGCGGCCTCCTCGTCGCGGCCTGGGGCTATTTCCTCTACATGGGCGTGATCGACCCCATGGGCGGGATCAACGCCCTCTGGCCGCTCTTCGGCATCGCCAACCAGCTCCTCGCCGTGGTCGCCTTCTGTCTCGGCACGACCCTGCTCATCAAGATGGGCAAGACGCGCTACCTTCTCGTCACCGTCGTGCCGCTGCTCTTCCTCATCTCCGTGACCTTCACCGCCGGCTTCACCAAGATCTTCGCGAAGGATCCCGCGATGGGCTTCCTCGCCGGCTCGAAGTTCTACGCCGACAAGATCGCCGCCGGAGGCACCGAGGCCGAGCTCGCGACCTGGAGCAAGATGGTCCACATGAACCAGATCGACGCCGTCGTGGCGGGCTTCTTCCTCGTCTGCGTCACCGTCGTCGTC
>CAYSZN010000390.1:2785-4408 GCA_964435425.1 uncultured Akkermansia sp.
GCGGCGAAGCCGCCCCCATGAAAATCCTCCTCGATTCCGCCGTCCTCCTCGCCTACTTCGCGATCATCGTCGGAATCGGGCTCTCGCAGCGCAAGAAGAGCAACAGCGTCGAAGGCTACACCCTCGGCGAGCGACAGATGGCGTGGTGGGCGGTGCTCGCCTCCATCCTCGCGGCGGAGATCAGCGCCGCCACCTTCCTCGGGGCTCCCGAATCGGGCTACACCCACCGCAACTGGGCCTACGCCCAGTTCGCCATCGGCACCATCATCGCCCGCATCATCGTCAGCTTCCTCTTCATCCCGCTCTTCTACCGGCACGGGGTCATCTCGCTCTACGAATACCTCGAGACGCGCTTCGGCGCGGTGACGCGGCGCTTCGCCTCGGCCACTTTCTGCGTCACCCGCGTCCTCGCCATCGGCACGCGCCTCTACGTCGCGGCCATCGTCGTGGTGCTGGCCTGGCAGCTCTGGAAAGGCCCCGTCGCGCCGGAGATGCAGTTCCTCATCTTCGCCGTCGCTCTCACCTTCATCAGCCTGATGACGGCGATCTACACCATGGTGGGCGGCATCCGCGCGGTGATCTGGACGGACTTCATCCAGGTCTCGGTCCTCGTCGCCGCGCTCGTCTTCACCATCTTCTTCCTCCTCGCGAAACTGCCCGAGGGCTGGACCTCGGTCCAGGCGGTGATCGAAAAGCCGGTCTTCTTCGATTTCGCCAAGCCCGACGAGCCCGGACTCGCTGCCTGGCTGCGGAACGTCCTCACCGCCGACTACACCCTCTGGACCGCCGTCATCGGCATCACCATCCTCACGATGGCCACCCACGGCATCGACCAGGACACGGTGCAGCGCATGCTGACCGCGAAGAACCGCCGCCAGAGCGCCTTCGCCACGATCATGAGCGGCATCGTCGACCTGCCCGTGGTCAGCGCCTTCATCTTCATCGGCGTGCTCCTCTTCGCCTACTACCAGGCCTTCCCCGACCCCACCCTGCCCCGCGCCGCCGACGGGACGCTGGAGACGCGCAACGTCTTCCCCCACTTCATCCTCACCCAGATGCCCGCCGGACTGCGCGGCCTCGTCGTCGCCGGGATCATGGCCACGGCCATGGGCTCGCTCAGCACCGCGCTCAACGCCCTCGCCACCAGCTTCGCCCGCGACTTCCTCCTCCGCGGCGCGCCGGAGGACATGCCCGAATCCCGCCGCGTCGCCATGCTGCGCTGGAGCACCCTCGGCTTCGCCGTCGCCATCATCGCCGTCGGCGTGGTCACCTCCTACTACGTCACCTACCATCCCAAGACCCAGATCATCCCGCTCGTCCTCGGCATCCTCGGTTTTACCTTCGGCTCTCTCCTCGGCATCTTCCTCGTCGGGGTGTTTTGCAAACGGCGCGGCAACGACTTCGGCAACGTCCTCGCCATGAGCCTGGGCTTCGTCGCGGTGGTCTTCTTCAGCAGGGCCAATCTGCAGGAAGCCGTCGGGATCGACAATCCCCTCGTCCTCGCCTTCCCCTGGCGCATCGCCTGCGGCGCGCTCGTCACGATCCTCGTGGCCCTGTGCTTCTCCACGCCGCAGGACCGGGTCGAGGCGGTCGCAGAGATGGACAAGACGGAGAAAGCCTGAG
>CAYSZN010000391.1:0-4404 GCA_964435425.1 uncultured Akkermansia sp.
GATCAACCTCCGCGAGATCACCGCGAACGGTCGCTACTGGGAGAACGGCGAGTGGAAGGAGACCAACCCCCTCGAGATCGGCCTCGACTATCCCTTTCCCGACGAGCAGGCCGGCACGCGGAAGATCTACCTGCTCTACCACGAGGAGCTCGAAAGCCTCGCGCAGAACCTGCCGGGGCTGAAGCGCATCCGCTTCTGGATGACCTTCTCCGACAACTACATCAAGCACCTCACCGTGCTGAAGAACGTCGGCATGACCTCCATCGAGCCCATCGACTACGAGGGCCATCCCGTCGTCCCGATCCAGTTCCTCAAGAAGCTCCTCCCCGACCCCGCCTCCCTCGGCCCCCTCACGAAGGGCAAGACCTGCATCGGCTGCCTCGTCACCGGCAGGCTGAAGGGCAGCGGCGAGACTGCGACGAAGTTCATCTACAACGTCTGCGACCATCAGGAGTGCTACGCCGAGGTCAAGAGCCAGGCGATCAGCTACACCGCCGGCGTGCCCGCGATGATCGGCGCCCGGCAGCTCATGTCCGGCGTCTGGCTGAAGCCGGGCGTGTGGAACCTCGAGCAGCTCGACCCCGATCCCTTCCTCGCCGACTGCAACGAATGGGGTCTGCCCTGGCAGGTGATCGACGCCGAGCCGCTGAGAGTGCCGTGAGGGGGCGTTTCCCACCAGGTAGAGAAATTCGTGAGAATACGCAAAGCGGATCGCCCGCAACAAAGAGGGGGGACGGCTCCCGCCAGAAATCTATTGTAAATGCCGCCGTTTCGGCTCTCGTGATCGGCCTTCCCATGCCTGTCCGCGCCTTCATACCGCATCCTGCGATACTCGCACTGCTGGTGGTCGCCGGATTCATTCTCTACGGCGGGCTCGTGATCCGGTTGGTAGGAGCTTTTGTGGTTTTCCGACTTACAAAGATAGTTACCGAATTCGCGGCCAAACCCGTAACGGAGGAGGAGTGGAACTCGCGCAAAGCCACACTCGCCAGCGAATTCTCTCATTGCTCCCCCGAAGAACTCGGAGCCTTTGCCGAAGCCTTCGGATTCCCACCTTGCGCGACCGCAACGGACCTTGCGGATGCCTCCATCGCTCGTCAACGCACCAGCTATATCGCGCCCCGAAACCGACCGGAATTATTCGCCGAAGTCCTTGGACTCATCGCGTTTTGCGTTCTGATTCCACTCAATGCGGGCTTGCTCACCGAACCGCTGTTTTTCTTCAAGCGTCCGTTGGAAATGGTCGATGTCGCCGTCCTCGCCTCCTGCATCGTGCTTTACAGCCTCCCGCTTTTCCACCGGTTGGTCTTCCGCGAATCCACCGCACGACTTTTTTGGTGGGCCATTCCGTTTTTCCCGGGCCTCATCGTCATGTTGTTCAGCATCGCCTTTTCCCATCCCTATCTTAATCCCTTCAATCCCGATCATCGTCGCCTCGCCGCCGACCACATCATCGCCCTCAAGCGCTCCGGCAACAACATCGTCGCCGCCAGCCACGTCGATTGGATTTTCCGCTACGCCAAAGACCTTGAAAAGCATGGGGACAAAGAAGCGGCTGCCCGATACTATCGCGAGGGGCTTGAGCTTGATGCGAATGATCGCAATGCCGTCATCCGCCTCGAGGCGCTCGACCCGCTGGCCGGTCTATCGACATCGGAAGTTCGCTCCATCGACCAGTTCGCCCCGCTCTGGCCGGAAGGTGCCGTCCTCCCTTCTGTCCCGCGTCAAAGACTCGACGAATCTCTCGGAGACCTCCGCGAATTGACAATCGTTATCGTACCTATCGGGGATATCCAGTGTCCCCTTCTCGACGCGGTCGGATATGCGATGCGAAACGAACTCGGCCTCAGCGTTGTTGTCTCCGATCCGATCACCTTGCCGCCTGCAGATCGGATGCACGGCCTCGCGGTGGGCAGTCAATGGAATGCGGACTCGATGGTCCGCGCGTTCGTCGAGGCCCATCCTTCGCTGCCCCCTGCGCCTGTCCGATTCCTCATCCTCACCGACCGGGACATCTACATGGAAAGATCAAACTTCGTCTTTTCTGCCTCTTCCGTCTCATTTGGCGCCGTGGTATCGGCGGCGAGATTCATCTCGATGGATCCATCTGAATTCCCAATTCTCCACTGCACGGCCAAGCAATCCCTCTGCGCGATCCTCAAATGCTTCGGTCTCCCCGCATCCCCTGATCGAGACTGCGTCACCAGCTACGTTCGCTCGTTGGAAGAATTCGACGTCAAAGGAAATCGCCCCAATTCCCGCACGCTCGCCCTCTTCCAAAAGACTTTGCTGGACCTCCATCGAGGAGGTCCATAAGCTCATCGCGGCAGCACCGTTGCGATGGAGCTCTCCGGATGAATGCGAACTAGGCGACCCCTTGGTTGTTTTCGGTTGATTTTCGACCACGAATCTTCGAGTGGACGCTAACGAACACGCCTCCGGGCCTCCACCTACCACACCATGCCCGACCATCCCGAGACCGGCCTCTACCGCGGCGACGTGCCCGCCCTGCTCTCCGCCTTCGAACGCAGCGGGCTCGACACACCCTGCTATGTCCTCGACCAGACCCTCTTCCGCCGCAACGGCGAGATCCTGAAGCGCGTCCAGGACGAGACCGGGGCGAAGATCCTCCTCGCGCAGAAGGCCTTCGCCTGCTTCGGACTCTATCCCGTCCTGCGCGACTACCTCGTCGGCACGGCCGCGAGCGGGCTGCACGAGGCCCGGCTCGGGCACGAGGAGTTCGGCGGTGAGGTCCATGTCTTTTCCCCCGCCTACAAGCCGGCGGAAATGACCGAGCTGCTCCGGATCGCCGACCACCTCGTCTTCAACTCCCTCGGCCAGTGGCACCGCTACCGCGACGAGGTCCTCGCCGCGCCGCGCGTCTCGGCGGGCCTGCGGGTGAATCCCGAATACTCCGAGGCCGTCGCCGCGATCTACGACCCCTGCGCCCCTGGCTCGCGCTTCGGCGTGCTCGCCCGGCATCTCGAAGGGGCCGACCTCGACGGGCTGGAGGGCCTCCATTTTCACACCCTCTGCGAGCAGGGTGCCTCCGCCCTGCGCGGCACCCTCGCCGCCCTGGTGGAAAAGTTCGACCCGCTCCTGCAACAGATGAAGTGGCTCAACTTCGGCGGCGGCCATCTCATCACCTCGCCCGGCTACGATATGGACCTGCTGATCTCGCTGATCCGCGAGACCCGCGACCGCTACCCGCATCTGACGATCTACCTCGAACCCGGCGAAGCCATCGCCGTGGGCACCGGAGTGCTGATCGGCACCGTGATCGACCTCGTCGAGAACGGCATGCCTATCGCCGTGCTCGACCTCTCCGCCACCGCGCACATGCCTGATGTGCTGGAGATGCCCTACCGTCCCATCATCGAGGGCGCGGGCGAGGCCGGGGAAAAGGCCCACACCTTCCGCCTCGGCGGTCCCACCTGCCTCGCCGGGGATGTGATCGGCGACTACAGCTTCGACGAGCCCTTGCAAATCGGCGACCGCCTTGTCTTCCACGACATGTCGCACTACACGATGGTGAAGACGACGACCTTCAACGGCGTCCCCCTGCCCAGCATCGCCATCCTCGGCGAGGACGGGGAGATCGGAAACGTACGCCAGTTCGGCTACGAGGACTACCGGATGCGGCTGGGGTGAGGCCCGCTGCGCCTGCGTTTTCTTCGCCAATCCCGCCCTTTCGGCATCGCGCCATTTTTTGCGTTTTCATTTTTGGCTGGGCTTGCTAGTCTCTCAGCTTCCAAAAAATCCCCCCATGAGCCAGAACATCGAATCCCTCCAGAAAGAAGACCGGGTCTTCCCTCCGTCCGCCGCCTTTTCCGCCAATTCCCACGTCGGCTCGATGGAGAACTACGAGGCTCTCTACCGCCGCTCTCTGGAGGATCCCGAGGGCTGGTGGGCGGAGCGCGCCGCCACCCTCGCCTGGCAGCGCCCCTGGGACACCGTGCTCGACTGGTCCGACGCCCCCTTTGCGAAATGGTTCGTCGGCGGAAAGATCAACGCCTCCGAAAACTGCCTCGACCGCCACGTCGCCGCCGGCCACGGCGACCGCGTCGCCCTCCACTGGGTCGGCGAGCCGGGCGACACCCGCACGATCACCTACGCCGACCTCCTCGCCGAGACCTGCCGCTTCGCCAACGCGCTGAAGGCGCAGGGCATCCAGGCGGGCGACCGCGTCCTCATCTACATGCCCATGGTGCCCGAGGCCGCCGTGGCCATGCTCGCCTGCGCCCGCATCGGCGCGGTCCACTCCGTCGTCTTCGGCGGGTTCTCCGCCGTCGCGATCAAGGACCGCCTCGAGGACTCCGAAGCCGTCGCCGTCGTCACCGCCGACGGAGGCTGGCGCCGGGGCTCCCTCGTGCCGCTGAAGGCCAACGTGGACGAGGCGCTCGA
>CAYSZN010000392.1:0-4387 GCA_964435425.1 uncultured Akkermansia sp.
GCTCCACCTCCTCGCGGGTCAGCCCTTCGCCGCCCTCGAAGACGTCGAAGAGCAAGGGCGCCCCGGCATCGCCCTTGCCCGGACTCCACCCCACCATGAACTTTCCGGGGAGGGCCGCGCCATGGACACCGGGAATGGCAAGACGGCGCGCCAGCTCCACGAACAGGACGCCCAGGGCGATGGGCAGCCCCTCGCGGTCGTCGAGCACGTGGTTCACGTAGCTGTTGGCATGGTGGTAGTATTCGCCGCGGCTGCCGTGAAAGCCGTTCTCCTTGAAGAGGAAATCGCGCAGCGCCTCGGCCTTTTCCCGGGGGCCGCCCTCGGGGGAGGCCTTGGCGAGGAACGTCCCCGCCTCCTTCACGAGCTGCGAGAACATGGTGCGGTAGTGGTCGAGGTCGAGATCCGGGTCGTCGATCCGGGCAATCTGCAGGCCGACCTCGAAAAGATCGACCTCCGAGGCGGGGCGATCGAGGGCCATGACCAGCTCGCGCTCGACGGCGATGCGATGGAGGTCTCCCTCGAGGGCGCGGAGGGCCGCGATGCGCCTCTCCAGCCCACCGACGGCATCGAGCAGGAACTGCCGGCTCTTCTCGCTGTGGCGTCCGAGCTCGTCCAGCACCGCCGGACTCGCCCCTTCGGACTGATGGCGGGCGAGGATCCCGTCGAGCTGCTCTCTCTCCTCGCTGGAAAGCTCCTTCGCCGAGAGATCGCTGCCCACGCGGAACTCGCGGAATTCCGCGACCGTCTGGCGGAACTTGCAGAGGCCGACCTTGCCTCCCCTCAGTTCCGCATCCTCGAGATCGAGCACCGGGACCTCATTCACCCAGGCGAGGATCCGGTTCTTCTCCACCCGGACACGGAGCCGGTTCCACTCTCCCGGCACATACGAGGGGGCTGCGACCTGCTCCAGAATGGTCCAACTGTAGACATCGGTTCCTTCGAAGCGGGTGAGACGCATTTTTCCATCGCTGGGATAGAAACCATAGTGGACCTGCCCACCGTCAGAGGCAAAGGCGAGCCCGCCGGCGCCCGACTCGTCGCCGAGCTTGACCTTCACCGCCACCTCGTAGGGCTCGGGCGGCACCTCGGCAGTGGAAAGGCAGAGGGTGCGTCCTCCAAAGCCGTCGCCCGGATGCCTCGCCGTGATGATCCCGCCGCGCTGGTTCCAGTCCGCTCCCATCACCGGCGTCCACTGGCGCGGGTCGAGGGAGCCGATCGTGCTCCAGCGGGCCATGGGCACCGGGTTCGGCTTGTCGAGCAGCGTCCGGAGGTCGTTCGACGGCACGGCAAAGCCGAGATTCTCGGTGACCCGGTGCCGCAGCGTGACGATGCCGAGCACCTCTCCCTGGAGATTGAGGACCGGTCCTCCGCTGTTGCCCTGCTCGATCGGCATGGCGAGCTGCAGCATAGGGAACTCCGGGGTGGTCCCCTCTCCCGCAAAACCCGGCTCCAGCTTGCGGATCGCCGAGATCGCCCCGGGCACGACGCTGAAGGCGAGCCCCTGCGGCGCCCCGAAGCCGAGGACGAGATCGCCCTGCCGGACGGCGTCGGAGTCGGCGAGCGGCAGGGCCTTCCATTTCCCGCCCTTCGCCAGGCGCAGGACCGCCAGATCGTAGTGCCGGTCCGAGGCGAGCACCTCCACGACCTCGTGGGTGGAACCGTCGCTGAACTCGATCTGGACCGGCCGCCCCTCGCCGATGACGTGCAGGTTCGTGACGACGAGCCCCTCCTCGGAAACGACGAAGCCCGATCCCGTGCCGCGCGGGGTCCCGTCGCGCCCGATCTGGCGGACGGTGACGAGAGAGGGCTTCACCCGCTTGGTCAGTGCCGCGACCTGGTCCGGATCGAGAAACTCGCGCCCTTCTCCGACGCCGGGCAAGGCGAAGGCATCGAGCGCGGCCTGGGCCTCGTCGGAGAAAGGATCGAATCCGGCGTCCTGGGCGAACAGACCGATGGGGGCGAACAGAGCAGACACCAAGACCGTTGGAATGAAGGATCGGCTCATACGGAATCGTCGGATGGGACAAGCAGATCCTAAGGCATGAGTCAAGGGATCGCAAAGCCCTCCTTGTCCCGCGCCGGAGAGGATTTCGCAATCCAGCGCCATCCCGCCTATTTCCGGCTCAGCTTTCGGAACAGATGGAGGCCGAGGCCAAAAAAGAGAATGTTCGGCACCCAGACGAGGAGGTGCGGATACATCTCCTCGCGCTCCTTCATCATGTCCGCCACGTTCAACAGGGTGTAGTAGGTCACCGCGATGGCCATGCTGAGAACGAAGCCCGCCGTGCTCTCGCGCCGCTGCGCCGTGATCCCGAGCGGCACCCCGATGAGCGCGAAGGTCAGGCAGGAGACCGAGAAGGCGAAGCGCGTGCTCAGCTCCGTGCGGCAGGCGGCACGCACCTCCGAGTCCAGCGAGCGGTCGCGGGACCGCTCGAAGAGACGGGTCGGCGGGAGGTTGTCGGGCTTGTTCATCGCCGACTCGCCGCGCTGCTTGAATTCCTCGATCGAGACCCCGAACGGCGCCTCCTTCATGAAGACCGGCTGGGTCGAGTCCATGAAGTCGCCTTCCTCGCCCTTCGCCATCACGTTCACGTCGACCATGTCGAGGACCATCTCCGGATTCTCCGAATCGAAGTCCACCGAAACCCGCGCCTCCCGCGCCACGACCACCGCCTGCGGCACGAAGTTCTCCATCTTCACGAGCTGCAGCCCCTTCAGAACCCCGTCCTCCTTCCGAGCGAAGACGAGGTGGTCCGGCAAGTCGTCCATCACCTGATGGTCGGGAAAGATCATCATCGGATCGCGCCGCATCTGGTTGAAGAGCGAGGCCTTCAGCCCCTCCATCTGCGTCTTCGCCCAGGGCGTGACCGAGAGGTTCACCCATCCGCAGATCCCCGTGAAGAAGACCGCGACCAGCCCCACCGGAGCGCAGATCCGCCACATGCTCAGCCCCGCCATCCGCATCGAGACGAACTCGCTGTCCGCCGAAAGCCGCCCGAAGACGAGCAGGATCGCGGTGAGGAAGGAGAACGGGATCGCCAGGCTCAGCGAGATCGGGATGACGAGGAGGATGAACTTCATCACGAACCACAGCCCCACATCCGGACGCTTCGCCAGCTCGCGCAGGATCTCCTTGAAGACATTCCCGAGCACAAGGATGACGATGATCACCGCCACCGCGTAGAGCGCGGAAACGAATACCTGGCGGGCGATGTATCGGTCGAGCAGCTTCATGCCCGGATCAAGAACGTCTCGGGACCGCCATCCTTGGAAGGATTCGGGCGGAAAAGGCGGAATATTCGTCCGATCCCAACCATCGGCAAGGCCGAAGTGTCCCTTGCCCCTCCCTCTCCTTGACTCGCCCCGCCTCCCGGTTCATCTTCGGACCGATACTGACAGGGGAGCGCGCCGCGCTGAGATCGTCCACGACGAGACCCTTCGAACCTGACGCAGGTAATGCTGCCGCAGGGAGTCAACCATGAACGTCCTTTCCCCTTCCCCCGCCGAGAACCCCGGAGACCACCCCGGTTCCGGTCTCGCCGCGCCCTCCCGCGCGCTCCTTTCCGCGTAAACCGTCCATCCTTTCCACCGTTCACGACGCCCGACATGAGCTCTCCCCATTCCTCCGACCAGCTTCCCGCCTCCACCCGTGTCTACGTCGAGGGCCACCTCCACCCGGACATCCGCGTGCCCATGCGCGAGATCGCCCTCAGCCCGACCAAGGACTTCAACGGCCGCCTCGAGGCCAATGAGCCCGTCCGCGTCTACGACACCGCCGGCCCGTGGGGCGATCCGGGCTACACCGGCACCGTCGAGACCGGACTGCCCGCCCTGCGCAAGGAGTGGATTCTCTCCCGCGGCGACGTCGAGGAATACGATGGCCGCACCGTGCAGGCCCGCGACAACGGCTATCTCACCGAACAGCACGCCGAATATGCTGCCGCGAAGCGCGAGGGCCTCCTCAGCCCCCTCAAGGCCCCCATCAACGCCCAGCGCCGCCCCCTCCGTGCCAGCGCCGGGCATCCCGTGACCCAGATGTGGTACGCGAGGCAGGGCATCGTCACCCCCGAGATGGAGTTCATCGCCATCCGGGAGAACATGAGGCGGGCGAAACTGGCCGACCTCAAGGACGACATCGTCCGCAACCATCTCGACAAGCAGCACGCCGGCTCCGCCCAAACCAAGGGATCGGACCCATTCGTCCCCTCCGTCTTCCAAAGATTCCCCCAACGAATTCCCACCGAGATCACCCCGGAATTCGTCCGCGACGAGGTCGCCGCCGGCCGCGCCATCATCCCGGCGAACATCAACCACCCCGAGCTCGAGCCGATGATCATCGGCCGCAACTTCCTCGTGAAGATCAACGCCAACATCGGCAACTCCGCCG
>CAYSZN010000393.1:0-4377 GCA_964435425.1 uncultured Akkermansia sp.
AAGTCGTGGTGCTCGCCCAGCAGGGAGGCCAGCTCCTCCGCCTCCTCCGCGCGGACGGCCATCTCTCCGGGATCGAGGAAGGCGAGCAGACGGCAATGGAAGGAGAGATACTTCGCCCGCTTGCGCCATTCGTGGCACTCGTGCGGATCGCGCGAGATCCTGGCTTGCTCGTAGTGCCGCAGCCCCAGCCGGTAGTTCGAGACGGCTCCGCTGAAGGCGATCTCCAGCGTGACCTGGCTCCAGTCCCACGCCTCGATCACTGCGGCGGCCTCGGCAAAATCGTGGGAAGCCGCAGACGCCTCGGAGGACAAATCGCCTTCCCGCAGGAGACGGGCATGCCGCTCGGCGAGCAAGCCGTCCAGCCGCTCGAAATCCCGCATCTCCCCTCCCTGACGCCGGTGCCGGTCGAGGAGCTTCGCGCAGCTCTCCCGCAAGACCAGGGCATCCCGGGCGGCGGCGAAACGGCGTGCCGCGTCCCGGACGAGGCGGTTCGCCTGCGACAGATCGCCCGAGCCGAGGACGGGACGGGCGAGCAGGAGGACGCCCCGCAGGCGCTTGTTGTGCTTGCGGACCTCGTGGATCACGGCGTCGGGATCCTCGTCGAACATGGCGAGACGCGCCATCGCCTCCCCGATTTCTTCGAGGAGCACGCGGCGGCATTCGCTCCCGATGGGAGCGTCTCCTGAAAAGGCGAAATCCATGCCCGCGCATCGTCGGCGGGAATCCCGTCTTTGTCGAGCCGCGAAAAGAAGCCAAAAAGGGCCATTCTCCGCATGGCGTCATTCTCCCTTGCGCCGGACGCGCCCTGCCGCCATCCTCCCGGCATGAGACTCCCCCGCCTTCTCTCCGCCCTCGCCTTCCTCCCCCTGCTCCTCTCCGCCGAGGACGGTTTCGTCCCGCTCTTCAACGGCAAGGATCTTTCCGGTTGGACCAATCCCTACGAATGGGGCAAGGCCGAGATCGTCGGCGACGAGGTCCACCTGACCGGAGACAAGAAGTTCTTCCTCGTGACCGAGGCCCGCTACACCGACTTCGTCTTCGAGGGAGAGATCCTCCTGCCCGAGGGCCAGGCGAACTCGGGCTTCATGTTCCGCTGCCATGCCGAGCCCGGCAAGGTCTACGGCTACCAGGCCGAGATCGACGGATCGGACCGCCGCTGGTCCGGCGGCCTCTACGACGAGGGCCGCAACCAATGGCTCTGGCCCAGCCAGCAGGGACGCACCAAGCTCGAATCCGCCCTCGCCCACGAGGCGGAATCGCAGGAGCATTTCAAGAAACCCGAGATCCGGGACGCCCTGAAACGCAACGACTGGAACCACGTCCGCATCACCTGCCAGGGGAACCGGCTCAGGATCGAGCTCAACGGCGTCCTCGTCACCGACTACACCGACGACACCGATGCGGAGGGCCACCTCGGCATCCAGCACCACGGCGAGAAGGGGCAGACCTACCGCTTCCGCAAGCTCCGCGTGAAACCGCTCTGACGTCCATGCGCCTCGTCCTTCCCAAGTGGTTCGACCTGCACGCCCATTTCCGGCAGGGGCCGAACATGGCCCGCTACCTCGCCGACCATCGCGCCATGGGCTGCGCCGGCGTCCTCGCGATGCCGAACACGAAGCCGCCCGTCGCGACCCTGTCGGGTCCGGGATCGGACAGGGTCTGGTCCATCGAATCCTACCGCGCCGACCTCCTCGCGGCGGGAGCGGACGCCTTCGAGCAGGTCATCGTGCCGCTCTACCTCACCCGCGAAACGACCCCGGAGATGATCGCCGCGGGCGCAGCCTCCGGTTTGCTGAGAGCCTGCAAATACTACCCTCCCCACGGCACGACGAACTCGGAGCACGGCGTGCCCATGGACAAATGGATCGGCGGAGAGGTATTCCGCGCGATGGAGGAGCATGACGTCGTCCTCTGCATCCACGGCGAGCAGCACGCCCTTTCCGGTTCCGCCTATTTCGATCAGCATCAGACGGCAGAATCACTTTTTTACTCCGAAACGATGCCCCGCCTCCTCGATGCCCACCCCCGGCTGAGGATCGCCTGCGAGCACATCACCACCTCGGCGGCAGCGGACTTCGTGGCAGCGGCTCCCGACACCGTCGGCGCGACCATCACGCCGCAGCACCTTCTCTACACCGTCGGCCATCTCGTGCAGGGGTTGAAATACCATCTCTACTGCCTGCCCCTTGTGAAATTCGAGGCCGACCGCACCGCCCTGCGCGAGGCCGTGCTCGCTCCGGGACAGTCGAAGTTCTTCGCCGGCACCGACAGCGCCCCACACACGACCAAGGCGACGGAATGCGGCTGCGCAGCGGGCTGCTACACCGGCGGCTGCGCTCCGCAGCTCTACGCCATGGCCTTCGAGGCCGCGGGGGCCGATCTCGGATCGGACAGCGGACGCGCGACCTTCGAACGCTTCCTCTGCACGAACGGTCCCGCCTTCCACGGATTCCCCGCCTCGCCGGAGACCTTCGCCCTTCTCCGGGAGCCCTCCACGACCGCGCCCATCGCCACGGACGAAGGCCCCGTCGTGCCCCTGCCCCACGGCATGGGACTGACGCTCGACTGGAGCCTCGACACCGTTTAACCTGAACGGAGCGGGACTTTTCAAGTCCCGGCGGTAGCCCAGGAAAGGAGCCTGCCGCCCCCCGTCCAGTGCCGGGGACTTGCAAAGTCCCCCTCCTTTCCATGCGGATTTCGGGTCGGCCGCATCGCCGCCCAGATCACTCCGCCCGCCCCACGAGGCTCACCTTCCGCTCCTTGCAAAGACGGAAGACCTCCTCCTTCCCCAGCAGCAGGGTGCATCCCGCCTCGACGACGATGGCGCCGACTCCCGAGGCCGCCGCCGTCTCTATGGTGGCTGGGCCGACCACGGGCACATCGAATCGGAAATCCTGCTTCGGCTTCGAGACCTTCACCATCATCGCCCCGCCACGACCGAGCCCGCCGCCGCGCTGGATCGCCTCGTTCGTCCCCTCGAAGGCCTCGACCGCGAGGACCGTACCCTTCTTCACGACGACGGTCTGGCCGATGTCGAGCCGGCTCACCTCCTTCGCGATGCGGAAGCCGTAGGCCGCGTCCTCCTCCTGCCGCGCGCTCAGGACGGGACCGCAGACATGGCCGGGGCCGGGCAGGAGATCCTCGAGGAAAGTCGTCGCGGGCAGCAGGACGATCCCGTCGGCCTCCAACTCGCCCGCGATAGCCGCGAAGAGGCTCTCCGCGTTGCGCTCCTTCACCCGGCTCAGCATCTTCAGCAGGCGCAGGTCGGGACGCAGGTCGAAGAGGTTCTTCGGCGCGATCTGGCCGACCATCACCGCCCGGGCGACGCCGTGGGACTTGAAGAACTTGACCATCTTCCCGAGCTGCCCGACGCGCATCCACTCCATCCGGTCGACGAGATCCCCAAGAACGGGATCGGTCTCGTCGACGAAGGCCGCCGCCACGAGCTGGGAGACCCCCGCCGCCCGCGCCGCCCGCGCGAAGGTGCCGGGGTAGAGCCCGTTCCCGGCGATCATGCCGACCGTGTCCGGAATGGCGGTTTCGTTCATGGAGAGAATGTCGTGCTTCATCCCTGCGACTGCGCCCGGTCGACCACCGCGATGACGATGGCGACCGTCAGCAGCACCGTGCCCGCGACCCGCCAGAGAAAGCCCCGGCCCTTGTCGCGGTGCTCATTGTTGCCGAGAAAGCCGCCGAAGACAACCACCAGCACGATCACCCAGAGCCCGCGCGACGCGTAGACCACGTTGAGCCCCGTGGCGTCGTCGAAGAGGGCGAGGGCGATGCCCAGCACCATGGCCTGCAGGGCGATCAGCCCCGCGCCGGCCCAGGCCCACTTGGCCCCCGGCCCCCTCGGGAGCAGGGCCTGACGTCTCTGCCCCAGCCACACGGCGACGCTCCAGAGCGCGACCGTCGCCGAGCCGACGGCGAGGAAGGGCATCGCCCCGAAACCTTCCGCCCACGCGCTGACGAGGACGTCGCTGACGCCGAAGACCGAGGCGCTCGCGAGAGCGACGATGGCGGTGAAGAGGAAATGGCTTCCCCCCCGAATGTCCGCGAGCCCCATCGTGAAGATGCCGAGCGTGGTGAGGAAGGCAGCGATCCAGAGCGGGCGGCTCGGCATTCCTCCGGTCAGGACGACGACGCCGAGGGCGACGAAGACGACCTTCGTTCCCATCAGAGGGGTCACGAGGGAGACGTCGCCCCGGCGGATCGCCGCGAAGGTCAGCCACTGCCCGGCGAAGAAGACTGTGCCCATCGTCAGCGGCTTCCAGACGAAGGACCAGTCGATCCGGCCACCGCCGATGAAGAGCAGCGGGAGAAAGGCGAGGCCGAGGACGATGTTCGAGAGGTGGAAGGACTGCCGCATCCCCACGC
>CAYSZN010000394.1:0-4358 GCA_964435425.1 uncultured Akkermansia sp.
CCGGGATTGAAATACCATTTCATGTCCTTCTGCTCCCACACGGTCGCGGGCTCGCCGCCGTTGGCGGAGGGCTCGACAAGGGCCGACCCCGAAGTGGAGGAGACGAGGATGCGCTGCCCGATCACGAGGGGATCGGCGGCGTTGACGTCGCGGCTCGACCGCCACGGCAGCTCCCACGCGGCCTGCCCGGTGGCGGGGTCGAAGGCGAGGAGGGCCTTCGCGGAGAAGAGGAGCCGGTCCGCCCCCGGCCCGCCCGCCTCGTAGGGCACGACGGTGGCGTAGCCCGACGTCCCGGTCGAGGGGAGCCAGAGCGTTTGGCCGCTCTCCTTGTCGAGGGCGATACCGCCGCGCCCGGCGTTGAGGAGGACGCGGTCGCCGTCGACGAAGACCGATCCGGCGAAGCTCCATTCGGGCAGCTCGAGCTGGTGCTCGGCGACGAGATCGCGGCTCCACACGACGTGGCCGTCGTCCAGAGCGAGGCGCAGGGCGCGGCCCTTCTTGCTGAGGACGTAGACCGCCCCGTCCCTGACCGTGGGCGTCGCGCCGGGGCCGCCCTCGTAGTAGAGAGGATCGAGGGCGCAGGGAAAGGAATGCTGCCAGACCACCTCGCCGGTCCGCGCGGAGAGGCACCAGACCGTGTCGGTCTCCACGCCTGACAGGGTCTGGTTGCCGGAGACGAGGACCCTGTCCCCGACGACGGCGATGCCGCCGAAGCCGATGCCGACCTGCGCCGTCCAGCGGACCGGCAACTGCGCAGGCAGTTCCGCGGGAATCGTCTCCGAGGAACGGCCGTCGTAGTCCGGTCCCCGCCAGTTCGGCCAGTCGGCACCGTGGGCAAAGGCGGACAGGAGCAGGGAGCAGAGCAAGGGACGCATCATGGACGGAACGAATCTCGCCCGGTCCGGGACGCGGCCAAGGCGCGGATGCGTCATTTCCACTCCCACTCGTCGGCCTCGGTGAGCTTGGCCTCGCCTCTCGGCTGTTCGGACCGCAGCCAGGCCTTCGCCACCTCGTCGCCCTTCAGGTAGGCGTCCCAGAAGCGGGTCGAGAGCATCTGGATCGCGGCATGGTGGTGCGGCTGCCTCTGCTCGTCGTGGAGACCGACGTCGGAAAAGGCGAAATGGCCGCCGCCCTCGAAGACGAGCTGATATTTGTCGCCCTCGGGCAGGGCGGCGTAGACCTCGCGCCGGGACTCGGGCGTCAGTTCGGGCTGGACGGGGCTGTCGTCCTTGGTCCCGGTCATGCAGAGGACGGGCGCGGCGATGTGGGAAAAGGCCGCCGCCGAGGGGACGCCCCGCGAGGCCGAGGGGCTCATGAGAAAGAAGGCGTCGAGGCGGGGATCGGCGAAGCTCCTGCCCATGACGAAGCGCTGCCCCATCAAGGCCTGGGTCGTCACCGCGCCGAAGCTGTGGCCGCAGAGGCCGACGCGTTCGAGATCGAGCCTCCCCTTCAATGCGTGGGCAGGATCGGCGTTCCATTTCTCGAGGCAGTCGAGGACAAAGGGGATGTCGCCGACGCGGTCGAGGAAGGACTTCACGCTCGCCGCGGCCTTGAGCGCCCCGAGGCGCTCGCCGGGAGCCGCCTCCTTCCACACCGATTCGTCGCTGCCGGGATGCTGGACAAAGACGGCGACATAGCCGGCGGCGGCCCAGTGCTCGCCGAGGTAGGGGCTGTTCTCGCGCGACCCGCCGAGGCCGTGGGAGAAGACCACAACGGGCTGCGGGTCTTTCGAGGTGGGAAGGTAGACCTTCACCGGAACTGTCCGGTCGCGCGCCGCATCGACAGGCTCGTCGCGCAGCACCAAGGGAGCGGCGGGCTCCTCGGCGACAGCGAAGAAGGCGAACAGCGGCAGGCAAAGAAAAAAGGGAATGCGCATCATCGAATAGAGAGTCGTCTTTCTCCGCATCGGTTACAATGGGATGGGTGAAATCCGAAATCCGAAATCCGAAGCCCCGTGACCCGTGGACCACTGACCCCTGAAACACTCGCCCCCATGTCCCTCCCTCTCATCGCCGTGACCATGGGCGACCCCGCCGGGGTCGGTCCCGAAGTGTGTCTGCAACTGCTCGCGAACCCGGAGGTGCGGGAATTCGCCCTGCCGGTGGTCTTTGGCGACGCCGCCCTCCTCGCCCGCTGCGCCGCAGCCACCGGCCTGCCCGCGCCAACCCGCGTGATTTCCGAAGCGGAATGGCCCGATGCCCGTGCCGCCCTCGACGGCCCCGCGGTGCTCGATCTGCGCGGCTTCGACGACGACGGCTTCGAACCGGGCGTCGTCAGCGCGGCCACCGGAGCCGCCGCCTACCGCTACATCGAGACGAGCATCGAGCACGCCCTCGCCGGGTCGGTCGCGGCGGTGGCGACGGCCCCTCTGAACAAGGAGGCCCTCCGCGCCGCCGGCATCCTCCATCCCGGACACACCGAGATCTTCGCCGAGAAGACCGGAGCCACCCGCGCCTGCATGCTCCAGTACAGCGACGAGGTGCGGGCCAGCTTCGTCACCGTGCATGTTGGCTACCACGAGGTGCCCGGCCTCCTCACGCGGGAGCGCATCCTCGACGTGATCGAGCTGACCGCCGAGGCGATGCGTCGCATCCGCGGGACGGAGCCGAAGCTCGCCGTCCTCGGGCTGAATCCCCACGCCGGGGAGAACGGCCTGTTCGGCGATCTCGAGGAGGAGCGTCTCATCCTCCCCGCGATCGAGGCCGCCCGCGCCGACGGATTGGAGGTCGAGGGTCCCCTCCCCCCTGACACCGCCTTTCTCCCGGCCAAACGACGTGCCATCGACGCCTTCGTCTGCATGTACCACGACCAGGGGCACATCCCCCTGAAGGCCCTCGCCTTCGACACTGCGGTGAACACGACCCTCGGCCTCCCCATCATCCGCACCAGCGTCGACCACGGCACCGCCTGCGACATCGCCTGGCAGGGGAAGGCCAAAGGCAGCAGCCTCGTCGAAGCCGTGCGCCTCGCCGCAAAGCTGGCGGCGGGGTGAAGGGGATGTAGCGGAAGCTGCCAAGCTTCCGTCCGTCTCGCCCAGCCTTCCCCGGAACGCCCGCGCGCTCCGCTACGCTGCATCCTCGCGGGCGCGGGCGAGAAGATCGGCGAGGCTCCGCCGCCGAAGTGATACCATTTGAGCTTGGCGCGGACAGTGTCCCCGGGGCTGGCGAAAGGAACGATTTGCCCCTGCCAGATCCCCTTTTCAATCGCCACAGGCCCGGCCCGGTTCCTTCGGCAGAGACGGGGACGCAAGACCGGAACGGACAAAACGCGGCTGCCTTGCCTGCCCACGACGAGAGACCGGACCCTGTCTATCCAAATCCTTGATCCTGTCCAGGCGAATTCTCGCCGGGCACCTTCCCAAGGGGATCCGTCACTTCGGGATTTCCAAGGCTTGACGCCTGTGGTATGGGAAAGATCACTTCCGGTGACGAGCCAGAATGGCACGGGATCAAGGTATGTTTTTGACGGAACAAGGGACCGTGGCCCGTTTTGGCGCGAAGCGTGGCAGGGACGCACCGCCGGAGCGTCCGTCGCAAAAACAGGGGCCATCCGACGCGGGCGCTTCATCGGGCGAGCAAGGATTTGGCGGCGTCGGACGGTCATTGCGTCCGCTCAATCCCGTGCCATTCGTGACGAGCCGCAATCGAAGACCGAACAGAACGAACGCCGCCTGCGCTCCACCAACGCCCGGCCCTTGACCCCCGACACCGCAACGCCATGCCATCAGGAACAGTCACCGAGGAGATGCCTTGCAGCTCGGAGAAAGTCTTTGACCTGCTGCATGACTACCCGCGCCGCCTGGAGTGGGACACCCTGCTGAAGGAGGCCAGCTTGACCCGCGGGCACACCATGGCGGCTGTCGGTGCCACCGCGCTGTGTGTCGGAAGGCCCTTCTTCGGGATCGTTGGCATCGAAACCGCCTATCTGACGTTCAGACGGGGTGTCGTTGCTGCCGTGGAGATGATCAATCGCCCTCCCTTCTTCGAGTCCTTTTCCGCAAGCATACGGCATAGGGACACCCCCACCGGCTCCTTGCTCACCTACAAATTCAACTTCAAGGCCCGCCCCCGCCTGATGAGGTGGCTCCTAGAGCCTGTCATGCTCGCCGCGCTGCGGCACGAGACCAAACAGCGGCTGCGGGCTCTTTCCCAATACCTGGCCTCCGCTCCAAGATAGCCATGTCACTTCCTGGCAAACCGAGACCGGCATCTTCGTAGATCCATCTGCAATTCAGGCCATGGGAGGTAGAATCGATCCAATTGTTACCGTTCTGATTCTCGGCGCAGGATACGCCATCGCTCCGCTAGTGGTGAATTCGGCTCCAGTTTTCGCCGAACTGGGAAAAGGCGCAAAGATTG
>CAYSZN010000395.1:0-4353 GCA_964435425.1 uncultured Akkermansia sp.
AGCACCTCGTCCTCACCGAAGAGGAGCGGAACGGTGTCATCCTCTCCGGCACGAAGCTGGCGATGGCGGTCACCCCGCACTTCTTCAATCTCATCGATCGCGAAAATCCGGACTGCCCCATCCGTCGACAGGTCATCCCCCGCGTCGAGGAGACCCTCGTCTCGCCCTACGAGATGGCCGACCCTTGCGGCGAGGACTCGCACATGCCCGTGCCCGGCCTCGTCCACCGCTATCCCGACCGCGTCCTCTTCCTCGTGACCGACCGCTGCGCGTCCTATTGCCGCTACTGCACCCGCAGCCGCGTCGTCAGCGGAGCCGGCGAACAGGAGCTGGAGACGGATTTCGAAGCCGCCTTCCGCTATCTCGAGCAGCACGACGAAGTCCGGGACGTGCTTCTTTCCGGCGGCGATCCCCTGCTTTTCTCCGACGGGAAGCTGGAGAAGATTCTCGAGCGCCTCCGCCGCATCCCCCACATCGAATTCCTCCGCATCGGCTCGCGCGTGCCCATCTTCCTGCCCCAGCGCATCACCCCGCAGCTCTGCGCGATGCTGCGGAAATTCCATCCGCTCTTCATGAGCGTCCACGTGAACCATCCGCGCGAGCTCACCCTGGAGACGAAGGAGGCCCTCGAACGCCTCGCCGACGCCGGCATTCCCCTCGGCAACCAGAGCGTCCTCCTCCGGGGAGTGAACGACGACCTCGACACCATGAAGTCGCTCGTCCACAAGCTGCTGATGTGCCGAGTGCGCCCCTACTACCTCTACCAGCTCGACCTCATCCAAGGGTCCTCGCACCTCGAGGTGCCGGTGCGGAAGGGCATCGAGCTGATCGAGGGCCTGCGCGGCCACACCACCGGCTACGCCGTGCCCCAGTATGTGATCGACGCCCCCGGCGGCGGCGGCAAGGTGCCGGTCAATCCCGACTACGTCCTGCAACGGACGCCCGAGCGCACCCTGATCCGCAATTTCGAAGGCCGCACCTTCGAATATCCCGAGCCCTCCCCCGCCGCCGCGCCGGTGGAGGAGTTCGTCCGGGGGATTTGAAAAATCCGAAGCTCGAAATCTGGATATGGCCTCCGTCGACCATTAATCTTCGCTGATTTCCGCTGATCGTTTCGGATTTGGAAACCTCAGCGAAGATCCGCGCCAATCAGCGGTTCCGCGAAGCGCCTTCGGATTTCGGATTTCTGGTTTCGGACTTTCCGATGATCACTCCGCGACCGCGAAATCGAAGATCAGATCCTTGTTCGACGGCTTCAGATTCTCCACGGACACGGGGGGAACGCCCGAACCGCCGAGCATGACGATGACGAGCTTCGGCAGGGCGGCGACGATGGCGACCTCGGTGACCTTGCCGCATTTCACTAGACTGAGCTGCATGAGGTTCGGCAGCTTCGCGACCGCGCCGACATCCTCGAGATTCGCGCAGCCGGTCAGGTCGAGCTGCTCGAGCTGGGGCGCCGCCTCGATGCCGGCGAGCGACGCGAGCTGGGGACAATGGGTGAAACCAGCATACTGCGACACGCCGACCGGCATGCCCTGGAGGGAGCGCAGGTTCGGACAGGCCTCGAGGTGGAGTTCGCGCAGGGACGCGAGCGGCGAGAGAGGCTCGAGCGTCTCGATCCGGTCCTGCCCTCCCATCCGCAGGACGCGCAGCTTCGGCAGCGAGGCGATGCCGGAGAAGTCCTCGATCTCGACGTTGCGAATATCGAGGACGACCAGCTCGGCCAGTCCGCCCACTTCCGGCAGCCCTTTCAGCCCGGTGGCGTTGCTCACATCGAGATCGGTCAGCTGCTTCAATGCGTCCAGTCCGGCGATGCCGTCGAGTCCCGCGCAACCGTCGGTGTAGAGCTGGCGCAGGCCGGTCAGCGCGGACACGTCGAGCCCGCGGAGCTGGCGGCAGCGGCTCAGGTAGAGATTCTCCAGCGAGGGGAGATCGGAAATCCCGAGCGATCCGAGGGCGACGCAGCCGCTGAAATCGAGCGTCTTCAACTGGGGCAGTCCCCGGACGGCGGAGGCGTCGGACAGCGCGGCGCTGTCGGTGAAGACCAGCTCGGTCAGGGAGGGATGGCCGGTCACGCCCTCCAGCGAGACCAAGGCGGGACAATCGATCGCCACGATGGAGACGAGGGAGGTCAGCCGCTCCGCCCCGGCGAGCGACCGCAGCGCCGGTGCCCCCGTGAGATCGAGAATGGTGGGATCGCCGACCCGCTTCGCGAGCGCGGCGAATTCCCTGAGATCTTCCAGACGGGAGCTGGAACAGCCGAGATAGAACTCGTCGCCGTTGATCGAGAGCTGCGCCTCGAAGCGCTTTTCCAGATCGGCGATGGCCTGGGCGCGGTCGGCCTTTTTCCAGAAGCCGAGAATGACGACCACCGCAATGATCGCGAACAGCACTACCGAGACACGAGCCGCATGTTTCATGAAATGACACCGGCGCCATGCGCCGCGCGGGAATCTACCCCAGTCCGGCCCTGTGCGCCATGGCGCAAACTTGAAATCCGAAGCTCGGAATCCGAAATCCGAAGCCAGACAGGGTTGGGTGGACGGTCCGACCCTCTTGGATCACGGCACGGGGAGCCGGTCGAGGATCGTGGCGAGGATCTGCTCGCTCGTGATCTCCTCGGCCTCGGCTTCGTAGCTGAGGAGGATGCGGTGGCGGAGCACGTCGTAGACGAGATCCTTGATGTCCTGCGGCACGACGTAGCCACGCCCCTTGAGGAAGGCCGAGGCCTTGGCCGCGAGGGTGAGGTTGATCGTCCCGCGCGGCGAGGCTCCGGCCCGGACGAGCGGCTGCAGGGCGGGCTCGATCTCACCGGGGAAGCGGGTCGCATGGACGAGGCGGACGATGTAGTCCTTCACGCCATCGTCGACGTAGATGTAGTTCACCAGCTCGCGGCTGGCGACGACGGTCTTCGGATCGACCATGGCACGGACGCGCAGCTTCGGCGCGGAGGTGGCCATGCGGTCGAGGACGATCCGCTCCTCGTCGATGGAAGGATAGTCGACGATCACCTTGAAGAGGAAGCGGTCGAGCTGCGCCTCGGGGAGCTGGTAGGTGCCCTCCTGGTCGATGGGGTTCTGCGTGGCGAGCACAAGGAAGGGATCGGGCAGGCGATAGGTGGTGTCGCCGATGGTGACCTGGCGCTCCTGCATCGCCTCGAGCAGGGCGCTCTGCACCTTGGCGGGGGCGCGGTTGATCTCGTCGGCGAGGACGAGGTTCGAGAAGACAGGGCCGAGCTTGGGCGAAAACTCGTTCGTGCCGGGATTGAAGATGAGGGTGCCGATGAGGTCGGCGGGGAGCAAGTCGGGCGTGAACTGGATGCGCTGGAACTGCGCCGAGAGGGCTCCGGCGAGCGTGTTCACGGTCAGGGTCTTGGCCAGTCCGGGGACACCTTCGAGGAGGACGTGGCCGTTCGTGAGGAGGCCGACGAGGAGGCGGTCGATCAGCGCCCTCTGCCCGACGACGACGCGGCCCATCTCCTCTCTCACCGCCTCGACCCAGACGTTCTGTTTCTGGATCTCCTCGGCGAGCTTCTGGGTATCGACGTTGTGCATGGGGATGGAAGGGCGATAGCATGGCCGGATTTCCCGGCTGCGCAAGCCGCTAGGCGAGGGATCGCACCGGGCCTCAGGTGCCGGCCGGAAGCGTGCCCGCGTCGTCCGGCGGGAGGGGGGCCTCCCCGTCCTCCTCCACGCCGAGTTCGGAGAGTCGGCGCTCCACGGCCGCCTCGAGGCGGCGCTCCCACAGGTAGCGGCGGAAGAGCACCTTGATCGCGGCAGTGAGCGGAACGGCGAGAAGCGCCCCGAGGAGTCCTCCGAGGAGGAAGGACCAGAAGATCACGGAGAAGATCACCGTCAGGGGATGCAGCCCGACCGAGTCGCCGACGATCTTCGGCGCGGTGACGAGGCCGTTGATCTGCTGCAGGATCACGAAGATGGCGAGGACGATCACCGGATAGGTCCAGACATTCGGCAGCGGGACGAGCGTCCAAGCGTTCAGCAGCACCTCGGCGCGGCTCCCGTCCTCGGAGACCTGGGAGACGAAGTAGGTGTCGGCCTTCTTCGCCCCGTCGACGAGGACGACGACCTTCTCGCCGACGACGGCCTGCGATCCCGCCTCCACCACGCCCCACGACGTCGAGCTGAAGTGAACGAGCGCGATGATCATCGCGGGGACCATGACGAGGAGGTTGCCGATGTAGGGAATCAGCCCGAGCAGGGCGAGGAACACGCCGATGAGCAGCGCGTAGGGCAGCCCGATCATCGAGAGGACGATGGCGACGAGGGCGCCGTCGATGAGGCTGACGACCATCTGTCCGCGGAAGAAGGAGATGAGGTAGCCGTTGATCTC
>CAYSZN010000396.1:0-4350 GCA_964435425.1 uncultured Akkermansia sp.
AATCGGTTCGTGTTCAGCAGCGCGTGGGCGTAGGCACCCCAGGTCGAGGCGGGGGTGGCGGGGCCGGAGTAGGACTCGGCCATGCCCCAGCGGGGCCAGCGTCCGTCGAGGTCGGTGATCTGGGGATTCCATTTCACCGAGTCGTAGGAGGAGTTGTTCTCGTGGGGATCGACGATGAAGTAGAGGCATTCGTGCTTCGCCAGCTTCACCTCGGGGAGGTTCACGGGCAGCTTGTCCTTCGAGGGATCGAGGACCTGGTCGAAAAGGATGCCGCCCGCGGTCGTGGCGACCTTCACGCGCACGCCGTTGCCCTTGCCGACGTTCGGGCGGAGGAGCTCGCCGTCGACGGAGACGCGGAGATCCTCCGGCGCCCGCCATTCGTAGATGGCGCTCTCCTTCGCGGTGTAGCCGGAGTGGGTGCTGCCATTGGCGTCCGCGTAGAGGTAGCTGAGCGGGTTGTCCTTCAGCGGCCGCTCGGTGCCGACCTGCCAGACGTTCTTCACCCAATGCTCGAAGGGGTGGAAGACGACCTTGCCCGTCGCCGGATCGATGTCGCCCCAGCCGTAGCTCCATTCGGTGTTGGTCTGGCGCTTGCCCATCGCGGCGGTCTCGCTGCCGAAGGAGGCGACGAAGCTCTCGGCGAGCTGGCGGTCGGACTCGGAGGGATCTTTCGCGAAGACGGCGCGGTGGAGCGCGGCGATGCGGTCGGCCTCGCCCTCCGTCCTCTTCGCGAGGATCTCGGCCTGGTCCATGACGAAGTCGTTGTTCAGGGTGAAGAGCGCCTGCATCGGGATGGTCGTGGAGGGACGCTTGCCCGTGGTCTCCTGCGGATTGGAGAAGTCGAAGTTGCGGAAGGCGGGGTTCAGGTTCTGCCGGTCGATGAAGGCGTAGACGGAGCGGCGGTTCTTGTATCCCGGCGCGAGGATCTCGACGGGACGCCCGTGCATCTCGTTGTCGAGGTTGCCGACGACGTCGAGCATGCCGTCGCGCATCTGCTCGAACTCGAGGCGCTTCGCCTTGTACCTCCAGAGCAGGCGGTTCTCCGCGTCGGCGAGCATGTTCTCCGTCGCCTTGGGATTCCGGGACTGCTGCCGCCAAGTCTCGGAGGTGAGGATGAGGCGGTGCAGCTTCTTCACCGACTGGCCGTTCTCGACGAACCAATGCGCGAGCCAGTCGAGCAGCTCGGGATGGTCGGGCTTCTCGCCCATCAGGCCGAAGTCGTCGATGCTCCGCACGATGCCCTCGCCGAAGTGCCACATCCAGACGCGGTTGACGAGATTGCGCGCGGTGAGCGGGTTCGTCGGGCGCACGATCTCGCGGGCCATCTCGAGGCGACCGCTGCCGGTCTCGAAGGGCTTCGCCTCGCCGCCCTCGGAGGCGATGGAGAGGAACTGGCGCGGGGCCAGCTCGCCGGGGCGTCCGGGATTGCCGCGGATGAAGACGTGCTGGTTCGCCGGCTTGTCGCGGTCGCGCAGGACGATGGCCTTGTCGGGCTCCATCGCGGAGTCGGCGATGAACTTGTTGCGCTCGCCCTCGAGTTTGGCCAGCTTGCGCCGGTCCTCGAGGCTGATCTTGCCCATGAGGGCACCAGGGTTCGAGGCCAGCTCGGGATGCTCCTGCTTCGCCTTTTCAAGGTGGGGATTGATGAAGTCGTCGATCTTCTTCTGCTTCTCGGCGAGGCCCTTGAGATACTCGTCGTATTCCGGCCCCAGCTTCGGCTCGCCGATGGTCGGCGTGTCGGTGGTGAGGGAGTTCAGGAAGACGCCGTAGAGGCTGTAGTATTCCTTCGTCGAGACCGGGTCGAACTTGTGGTCGTGGCATCTCGCGCAGGAGACGGTCAGGGCCATCGTCCCGCGGAAGGTGGTGTCGATGCGGTCGTCGAGGATGTCGCCCTGGCTGCCGTTCTTGCTCAGGGAGAGGAAGCCGAGCGCGGCGAGGTGGCGCTTGTCGGGACCGTTCGCGTCCACGAGCTGCTCGCCGGCGAGCTGGTAGAGAAGGAACTGGTCGTAGGGGATGTCCTCGTTGAAGGCCTTGATGAGCCAGTCGCGGTAGGTGTAGCTGTAGATGAAGCGGCGCTCCGTCCCCGCGCCCTCGTAGCCCTTCGTGTCGGCGTAGCGGGCCACGTCCATCCAGTGCCGCGCCCAGCGCTCGCCGTAGTGCGGCGAGGCGAGGAGATGGTCGACGAGGGCGGCGTAGGCCTCGTCGTCGGAGCGCGGATCGTCGACGAAGCGCTTCAGCTCCTCGTATTTCGGCGGCAGTCCAAGGAGGTCGAAGTGGAGGCGGCGGTAGAGGGTGGCGCGGTCGGCGCGGGGCGCGGGCTCGACTCCGGCGGCCACCTGCGCCTTGTGGATGAAATGGTCGATGGGGTGTCCCGCGTCGGCGGGCAGAGGGGCGGGCTTCACCGGCTGGAAGGACCAGTGCTGGCGCGGATCACCGAGATCGTCCAGCTTCGCCTCGGCAGGCCAGGGCAGGCCCATGCCGATCCATTCGACGAGGACGGCGACGGCCTCGCCCGACAGCTTCTCGCCCTTCTCCGGCATCGCGGGGATGCCCTTTTCGCCGGAATGGGAAACGGCGCGGATCGCGACGCTCTTCGCCGGATCCGCCAGATCGACGACCTTGCGGTAGTCGCTGCCCTTGAGCCAGCCCTCGCGATGGTTCAGTTGCAGGCCGACCTGCGCTTTCGTGCCGGTGTGGCAGTCGAGGCAGCTCTCCGCGAGAAGAGGCCGGACCTTCTTCTCGAAGAACTCGATCTGCGCCGGGGCGAAGGCGGGCGCGGCCTCGGGCGCCGCCGCCTTCTCCTCCGCCGCGAGGGGAACGGCGAGGGCTGTCAGCGCAAGGGCGGAAAGGAAAGGCCGGTCTGTGAGGTGTCCAATCATCCACTGTCAAGGTGCTCCAACTCCCGTCCAGCCGCAACGAACGTTATCGCGTGGCCTTTTGGATGACCAAAAAGAGCGTGGGGAGGAATCGGGGCACGGATCGCTGGAGAAAAAAGGCGTGGGGCGAAACCTTCGTGGGGCGGAATCCCTTTCCGCCTTCTCCAAGCCCGGCCCAGCGAAAGGCGGAAAGAATTCCGCCCCACAGCATTCCCTGCCCTACGAATCCCCCAGAAAACTGACAACCCGGCTGGCCAAGCGCAGGAAAAACCCCCGTAAAACCTGCTAAAAGACTTGTGGCCAACCGGGTTGCCGTTTTTGGTTTCAACCCTTTGTCTTCGGGTCTGGGACCGTCTGACAAGAGCTTAAAAAGCACCTGCCGTGCCAACCCCCGATCCGAATCAACGAAAAATGAGCGATTTTCCACACGATTCCCTCCGCATCCGTCCGGCCGGTCCGGAGGACATCCCGGACCTGCTCGCCATGGTCCGCGAGCTTGCCGAATTCGAGCATCTCTCCCACCAGGTCACCGCAACCGAGGAGGACTATCGCGTGAGCTTCTTCGGCGAAAGGCCCTCCGCCGAGGCCCTGGTCGCCGAAGCCGATGGAGAGCGGATCGGCTACGCGATCTTCTTCCCGACCTTCTCCACTTTCCTCGGCCGGACCGGGATCTGGCTGGAGGATCTCTATGTGCGGCCCGCGCACCGCGGAAGGGGCTTTGGGAAAGCTCTTCTCAGGGCGGTCGGAGCCATCGCCCACGAACGCGGAGCCGGTCGCTGCGAGTGGAGCGTGCTCGACTGGAACCGGAAGGCCATCGACCTCTACGAGCAGGCCGGAGGCGAGATCCTCCACGAATGGCGCATCGTGCGCCTGGACCGCGAGCGGCTCCGTGCATTCGTCGAAGCATGAGCATCGCCGACAACCTCGCCCGCGTCCGCGCGGAACTCGCCGACGCCGCACAGGCAGCCGGACGCGATCCCGGATCCGTCACCCTCGTGGCCATCTCGAAAACCTGGCCCGCCGTGGATGTGGCAGAAGCAGCCGCCGCCGGCCAGCACCTCTTCGGCGAGAACAAGGTTCAGGAGCTGCTCGCCAAGGCTGCGGAAGCGCCCGCAGGGCTCGAGTGGCATCTCGTCGGACACTTGCAGAGCAACAAGATCCGCAAGCTCCTGCCCGTTTGTGCCCTGATCCACAGCATCGACTCGTCAGAACTCGCCCGGCAGGTCGACCGCATCGCCGGCGAACTCGGCATCGTGGCGCGAGCACTCCTGCAAGTGAACGTCGCCAGCGACGAGGCGAAATTCGGCTTTCCCGCCGAGACGGTGCGGCGCGAATTCTCCGCCATCGCCGAACTGCCGAACCTGGAGGTCCGCGGGCTCATGACCGTGCCGCCCTACGACGAGGAGGTGGAGAGGGTGCGCCCCCATTTTGCGGCCCTGCGACGCCTGCGAGACGAACTGGAGGAAACGCACGG
>CAYSZN010000397.1:0-2842 GCA_964435425.1 uncultured Akkermansia sp.
CGCGGATGGACCAGCCCCCATCGCTCCCGATCCGCTGCGCCGCCACCTCCGCGACCGGCCCAAGGGCGGCGAACATCAGGAATCGGCGGCGGGAAGGCGAAGGCATGGCAGGCGGGGATCGGCTTTCCGCACTATCTCCACTCTTGCCGATCCCGGCAAGCGCCGATACGATACCGCCATGCTTCCTCCGTTTGCCCCCAGCCGCCGCCGCTTCCTCCAAGGTTCCGCCGCCCTCGCCCTCGCGCCCTTGGTCCGCACCGCCTCCGCCGCAGAGGAAAAGGCCTACGAATTCTGCACCTTCACCAAGCCCTTCCAGCACCTCACCTACGAAGAGACCGCCAAGGCGGTCAAGGCGATGGGCTTCGACGGGATCGAGGCTCCGGTGCGCCCCAACGGGCACGTGCTGCCCGAGCGCGTCGCCGACGACCTGCCGAAGCTCGCCGCCGCGCTCCAGGCCGAAGGCCTCGCCCTCTCCGTGATGACCTCCGCCCTCACCGAGGTGAGCGCCGAACAGCACACCGAAGCCGTCCTTCGCGCCGCCGCCGCCCAAGGCGTGAAGCGCTACCGCATGGGCTACTACCAATACGACCTGAAACGCCCCATCCGCGCCCAGCTCGACGAGATCCGCCCGCGGCTGAAGGACCTCGTCGCCCTCTCGCGCGAGATCGGGATCAAGCCGGTCTACCAGAACCATTCCGGCAGGAACTACTTCGGCGCTCCCGTCTGGGACATCGGCGAAGTCCTCGCCGACCATTCTCCCGACGACGTCGGCATCGCCTTCGACATCGGCCACGCCACCGTCGAGGGGGCGAAGGCCTGGCCCCTGCACTTCGCCACGGTCCGCCCCTGGATCGACACCATCTACGTCAAGGAGCCCTTCTGGAAGGACAACCAGCTCGGCTGGGGGCCGCTCGGCGAGGGCGCGGTGGACAAGGGCTTCTACAAGCTCCTCAAGGACAGCGGCTTCCGAGGCCCCATCAGCGTGCACGTCGAGTACATCGACCACCGCGACGAAGCCGCCACCCCCAAGTTCCTCGAAGCCATCGCGAAGGACTTCGCGACGCTGCGCGATCTCCTCTCCTGATGTTCGACACCCGCGAAAAACCCCGCATGGTCGAGGGCGCCTTTCTCATCGGCGCCTACTTCGACCGCTCCGACGAAACCGTGGCGAACAGCCTCCTCGCCGAGCTCGCCGAGCTCGTCTCCACCCTCGGCATCGGGATCGTGGGGCAGGCCTGTGTCTTTGTCAGGGACCGGAACAAGCGCTACCTCACCGGCTCCGGAAAGGCGCAGGAGCTGATGGAGGAGGCGCGGAAGCTCGGCGCCGACTGCATCGTCTTCGACAACGAGCTCGCCCCCTCGCAGCAGCGGGCGTGGGAGGAGGAGTCCGACATCACCGTGCTCGACCGCGAGGAGGTCATCCTCGACATCTTCCGCATGCGCGCCCGCACCCGCGAGGCCGTCCTCCAGGTCGAACTGGCCCGCATGGAATACTCCCTGCCCCGCCTCGCCCGGATGTGGTCGCACCTCGACCGCCAGCGCGGCGGCTCCGGCGGAGGCAAGGGCGGGGGATCGGCCGCCCGCGGCGAGGGCGAGCAGCAGATCGAGGTCGACCGCCGCCTCGCTCGCCGCCGCATCGAGCGCGTCCGCGAGGAGCTCGATGAGGTGCGCCGCAACCGCCAGACCCAGCGCAAGCGCCGCGCCGACGAGGGCATCGGCCAGGCCTCCATCGTCGGCTACACCAACGCGGGCAAGAGCTCGCTGCTGAACCTGCTCTCCGGCGCCGACGTCCTCGCCGAGGACAAGCTCTTCGCCACCCTCGACCCCACGACCCGCCGCATCGAGCTGCCCGACGGACAACCCCTCCTCCTCACCGACACCGTCGGCTTCGTGCGCAACCTGCCGCACCGCCTCGTCGAGGCCTTCAAGGCGACCCTCGAGGAGGCCGTCCTCGCCGACTTCCTCGTCCATGTGCTCGACGCGAGCGCTCCCGAGGTCTACGCCTTCCACGAGACCACCCTCTCCGTCCTCCGCGAACTCGGCGCGGCCGACAAGCCGACCGTGACCGTGCTGAACAAGATCGACCTCGTCGCCGGCGACGAGCACCGCCTCCACGAGCTGAGGAGCCACTTCGACCGCGACGCCGTCTTCGTCTCCGTCCATACCGGCGAGGGCATCCCCGCGCTGGTCCATCGGCTCTGCGACAAGATGGTCGACCGCGTCTCCCGCCTCCACCTGCGCCTGCCCCAGGCGCGGCAGGATCTCGTCTCCCTCCTCCACCGCGAGGCCAAGATCCTGACGCAGGACTACGAGGGCAACGACATCCTCCTCACCGCCGTCGTCCCCCATCCGATGCGGCATCGCTTCGAGGACTATCTCGAGCCCGCGAACGCGACGGGTCCCTTGGGGTAGCCCGACCCGGGAGAACGTCGTTTGGACGTTCGGCGGACACGGAGCCGGGGAGACGGACCGGGTGGAGTGAGAGCGGTCGTTTTTAGAATGCTGTCTGCGTTCTACGACCGCCTGCCCCGGACGACCGCCCTTCCGGGCAAGTCGCTCGGCGCTTCTGGCTGCACGACAGGCCAGCGTGGCGTGGCGAGAACCGGCGCGGCCTTGACCGGATGCACACCCCGCCCAGTCACCGAAACACGGACCACGGTGGAGGAATTACCGGACTTCACGATCATCTTCGCGCGGTGCAATCCGCCCGTCCGGGGACGGAAGGAGATCTTCGCCCGGCTCGATGATCCGGGAGCAATACTGCGGTGCGCGGGGGCGGAAATCCGGAAGCTGCGGCTCGACCGGCCGCGCAGGGTGGTCCGGAGTCCCTCAATGGCCCCTG
>CAYSZN010000397.1:2852-4325 GCA_964435425.1 uncultured Akkermansia sp.
CTCCGGCATTCGAGAAAACCAGCGTCCGGTTCCGGGCGGAGCCGACCTGGGTCGGAGAGAAGCGGAGCGAGCGGGGGCCGCTCAGTCTCCCCGGCGCATCCGAGGACACGGGTGCGGTCGTCACTGGAACGTCGGGCACCTTTTGCAGGAGGAACGCCCGCGAGACGCCGTCGAAGGTGCCGAAGCCGACGATGTCGCCATTCTCATTGATGCCTTCGGCACTTCGGAGCACCCAACCGCTCCCCTCCGGGAGAAACGTATTCAGGTCGATGGGAACGCCATTTTTCCACAGCGTCGCGACGGCGGCGCTGCCTGCGATCCGCTGGGAATTGCCGACGATCACGCCCGCGTCGTTGATATCCATCGCGACGCTGTGATAGTTCGTCGTCGGACCGTCGTTGGTCGGAGTGTAGAGATCGAAAGGCGGCAACTCGGTCATGACACCTTCTTGCCAGTGAAACGCTCTCGTGACGAGAGTCCCGCTGGCGGTGCCGATCAGCTCGCCCACCGTCTGCCCCGTGGAGGAAGACCCCACGACCTGCAAATTTTTGTTGAGCTCGTACGCCTGGCTGAAACGTGTCCCATCGCCGAGCGACGTCAGATTGGTGATCGATCCCGCGTTCCACAGCGTGGCCTGCGATGTCCCCGAGCTATTGTGCGAAAGGCCGACGACAACGCCGTCCTCGTTGATCGCCCATGCCCGGCCCGTCGAGGCAGAAGTGCCCGCAATGGTTCCAAGGTCCGAGGGAACATAGCCATCGCCGCTCTTCGTCCATTTCGTTGGCCGGCTGGCCGTGCCATTGCTGCTGACGCCCACGATCACGCCGGCGTTGTTGAGATCGCACGCGACCCCGTTGTCATTGTCTCCCGCGAGCCGGGTCAGACCGGATATGACCCCTCCGCTATAGACGAATGCCCGCGACGAATCGTTGTTGAACTCTCCAACGACAACTCCTGCGTCATTCACCGCATAGCCCCTCGCGAACCGATTCGTGCTGGTGCTGGGAGGAAGCGGCGGCACCGAGCCGAGATTCGTCATCGTGCCGGATGTCCATAGATAGGCGCGCAGCAGCGAACCGCTGGAACCCGGGTCCGAGGTGACGAGGGAGTTTCCTGTCACCTGGCGGCTGTTGTTGACGTCGAGCGCGAAGGAGGTGCTGCCGCCAAGGGTCCCAAGATCGATCAAAATGAACTCCTCGGCATTTCCGATGGTTCCAGAGGCGAGAAGGCTGGCTGAGAGAAGTTTCGTGAGAATCTTCAGTGATTTGAAGTGGCTGCGCATAGATGGATGGAGGTGAACGACCGCACCATTAAATGCAATTATTTTGCGTTTTCAATGCGTTAATGCAAGAAATTTGCTTTTCCATCCTGCTGCCTGTTTCTCGCTGAAGGGCTGAGGGAGGGGCAGGGGTGAAGCGGACCGACGAACATGAACCACAGTCACCCCCAAAGCGGCGGAGGACCGCCGCACTC
>CAYSZN010000398.1:0-4321 GCA_964435425.1 uncultured Akkermansia sp.
CCGTACCACGGCGGAGCCGAAGAAAGTCTGGCTCGCTCCGATCCTCGGGATCACTGCGTCGAAGCCCTCCAGCTTCTCGCTGCCGAGGAAGATGGCGGGCCGCATCGAGGTGATCTCCATGTGGCAGCGGACGTAGTCGATGACCCGCATGTCGTGCCCGCGCTTGATGCCGGCTTCGTAGAGGGCGTTGGTGGAGTAGAGCTTCTTGTTGCGCGACAGGATGGCGATTTTCATGCGGGGGTAGCGGCCTGGGGCCGCCGTGAAAAGGTAGACGATGGAAGACGGAAAGTGGAGGAGGAACGAGGACGGGAGATTCGTTCACGGCCGCGGCGGGCGGCGGAGGGGCTTGCCGAGCTGGTAGGAGAGGGTGGGATCCACGAGAAAGCGGCCTTTCATCGCCGTCCGGCCGAGGAGCATGCGGAATTTCATGTTGTCCCGGTTCGTGAGGCTGAATTCCACCTCCCAGGTGCAGGGGCCGAGGGTGACGGGCACGCGGATGAAGGGCCTCCGCTCCTCGTGGCCACCCGAATCGCGGACGATGCGCTGGCTCGCGAGCGGACAGTCGCAGTCGACGGTGAGCGAGGGGCGCTTCGGCAGGGGGTGGACCGAGAAGCGGACGCGGGGTTCGCCCGAGGCGTTTTCGTAGATCTCCAGACCGCAGGTGTGCAGGCAGGAACTGCGCGCGCCGGTGTCGATCTTGGCCTTGATCCGGGAGATGCCGAGCTCCGGGATCGAAAGCCATTCTCGCCAGCCGAGCAGCAGGGGTCTGGACGCGGTCGCGTTCACGCGCGGAAGATACGCGAGCCCTCGCGGAGGCCAACTGCTTTCGTGCGGCCTTCGGCGGGAAGGGGAAAGAGGGTTGGGTGGGGGAGTCGACCCTGTCTGGTCCTATCCCGGCGGCCAGCCGAGGTCGCGGCCGGAGAGGAGATGCACGTGCAGGTGCGGCACGGCTTCGCCGCCGTAGCGGCCGTTGTTGACGACGAGGCGGAAGCCTTCGTCCGTGGAGTTGAAGCCGAGCTGCGTCGCGACCTTTCCCGCGACGAGGAGGAGATGGCCGAGAAGGGGGCCGTCCTCCGGCGTTGCCTCGCCGACCCGGGGAATGGGCTTGCGCGGGATGACGAGGAGGTGGGTGGGAGCCTGCGGGTGGATGTCGCGGAAGGCGATGGCGAGGTCGTCCTCGTAGACGATGTCGGCCGGGATCTCGCGGGCGATGATCTTTTCGAACAGGGTCATGAGGCGATGACGAGGTGGAGGTCCGGCCGGATGTCGGCGATGCGCCCGCGCATCTCGGCGACGAAGGCGGTGATCTCGCGTTTCAGCGTTTCGCAGCGGGCCGTCCATTTCTTCGTCGAGACGAGGCGGCGGACGCCGCGGTTCAGCCCGTGGACCTCGACGAGGCTGGCGCCTCCGCTCGCGGCGGACTGGACCTGTTCCTCGAGGAGGCGGAAGAAGGCGAGCTCGTATCCGCTGCCCGCGCGGCGGGCGAGCTCGCTGAGGGAGATGCGCACTGGCGGCGGCGTCTTGTCGATCTTCGCGGCGACGTGGTCGAGGCCTAGGGAGGCGAGGGTCTTCTCGATGCGGGCGAAGAGGTCGTCGGAGTCGATGACGCTGCCTTTGTAGTGGTTCGCGAGGAAGCTCTCGACCCCCCGCGAGATGTCGCGGGCCATCCAGTCGGGCACGTCGGTGCCACAGGCGGCGTTGCTGAGGGTGTCGGAGAGCCACTCCGGCTCGCACAGGGCGAGGCTGGAGGAGCCGATGCGGATGTAGGGCAGGGCGTGCGGCAGGGAGATCATGGCAGATTTCTCGGGAACGGTTGCGGGGTGTGTCTGTGTGTGTGCGGGGAAAGGAATCCGTCAGGATTTCGCCTCGAAGAGATCGGGCTGGAGGAGATTGGACATGGGCGAGCTCTCCAGCGACTCGATCACCTCGCTGAACTCGCCGACATCCTGGAACTCGCGGTAGACCGAGGCGTAGCGGACGAAGGCGACGGGGTCGATGCGCTGGAGGTGGGCCATCACCTTCGGGCCGATGATGCGGGTGGGGATCTCGCGCAGGTTGTCGGCGGTGAGTTCGTTGATGATTTCGTCGACCGCGTTCTCCAGCTCGTCGAGGGAGACGCGCCGCTTTTCGCAGGCCTTGATGAGGCCGCCGAGCAGCTTCTCGCGCTTGAAGGGCTCGCGCGTGCCGTCGCGCTTCACCACGAGGACATCGCGCCGCTCGACCTGCTCGTAGGTGGTGAAGCGGTGCCCGCATTCGAGGCATTCGCGACGCCGCCGGATCGAAAACCCGTCCTTGGAGATGCGGGAATCGATGACCTTATCCTCGAGGCTGTTGCATTTGACGCAGCGCATGGGCCGGAGCGGGGCGGAAAGTGGCAAAACTGCGACTCACGCGTAAGAGTTGCAACAAGATGTAGGGGTGTCAATTCAAAAACGACCACAAGATGTAGGGGAGGGCGGCCGGAGGCCGCCGTAAAAAGTGAAAGGTAAAAGGCAAAAAGTGAAAGGCGGGAAAGGAGGGGGACTTTTCAAGTCCCCGCATGGCTGGACGGGACTTGAAAAGTCCCGCTCCTTGAGAGTTTGCTCTCGACGGATCTGGAAGCGGTGGATAGTCTGGGGAATATGGTGCCGCTCCGATGGAAGATGCTCGCTGTGGGAGGATTCCTCGCCGTGTGGGGATGTGAAAGGGTGCCGCCCGTCGAGCCGCCGCCCGTGATTGAGCGCGAGTATCGGGCGGCGAGGGTGGTCGATCAGATCCGCGAGGGGGACCTTGTCTCCGTGCTATCACCGGAATCTACCCGCGAGGGTCTGGCCGATGGGAAGGAGAGAATGACTTTGAGGGTGGAGCCTTGGCTCGTGCGCGAGATGAAGTCTGTGGATCCCTTTGACGATCCACGAGTCTCTTTGCAGAAAGTGTTGAAACATGTGGGGATTGCATTTGTCGAGGGGACGTCCTTGCACTACGACGAAGCCAGCTGGGTGTTGGCTTCGGTCAATCTTCCCGAACAGAACGATCTGATTTCGAGCTATTTCAGGTCGATACCCGTTGGTTCTTCTTCACGTCTATGCCGAAATTTTCGAAGTCTCCGACTCGTTCGCTGCGGGGATTCTCGAAAGCGCTGCCCGCGAGGCGGACCATACGCCGGAGAGAAAGGCGGTCCTGTCCGCCGTAGAACAAGGCCGAGGCAGGTGCGTCGAATCGGCGAGCCTTTCCGGCCTTTCGGGGCAGCGCAGCCGGGTGGCGGCGGAAGGCGGGGCGGTCGCGGAGAATGGAACGGGGGACGAAAAAGCGGGGACGGCATCTCGGCCGACCCGCGAGGAGAAGGAACAGGCAGGACTTTGGCTGGAGGTCGATCCCGTCTTGGGAGGCGACGGGATGGCGATCGACCTGAATCTGCGGTTGGTGCATTCGCAGTCGGCTCCGGAGGGAGCGGGCGCTGGTGGGCTGGTCTCGAGAACGGTCGAGAATCAAGTCAGCGTCATCGACGGGAGGTGGGCCTTGATCGCGAGCTGGAGCCATGGACCGGACCGGGTCCAGCTTGTGTTCATGTCCGCAAGCGTCCAGCGGCTCGACTATGTCCAGCCGGTGGTGAGGACGGGGGCGGAGCCGGAGAACGCAAAGGAGTGACGGGTGGCATTCCTGAACTCAAGGAGGGCCGACATTCCTGTCGGCCGGCTGGTCCTGCCGTCGCCGGGCTTGTCGACCGACAGGAATGTCGGTCCTCCTTGGGCTTGCCGTTGAGTGGGGCGGAGGTGCAGCTCCAATCCGGCTCCGCTTCGCGTCTTCTCACGAATTTCGCTACGGCTCCTGCCCCGCCGGATTCTTCCGAAACGACCTCGCCGCGAGGAACGCCGCCACCACGGTGAGGGCCGAGCTGAAGAAGAAGGGCGCGCCGGGCACGATGGCCGGGGCGCGCTCGCTGATGAAGAATCCGAAGATCGCCGTCGCCAATGGCGGGCCGATCGCTCCGGCGACGCTCTGGAGGCCGGTCAGCGATCCCTGGATGCCGCCTTGCTCGTTGTCGGCGACGCTGCGCGAGATCATGCCCTGGACGGCGGGCACGGCGAGGCCGGAGAGCGAGCCGAAGACGATGAGGACGTAGACCATCCACCCTTCCGGAGCGAGCCCGTAGCCCGTCAGCGCGACGAGCAGGCATGCCGCGCCGACGAACAGCGCATACAGCATGCCGCGCCGCCAGGTCGCGCCGCATTCGGCCGGCCGGCCGGCGCCGTCCGCGCCAAAGCCGCGGTCGACCGCCACCGCACCGTCGGCAAAGGCGTCGCGTCGCTGCGCCCCGACGACCCCGACCTGACGATCCGCG
>CAYSZN010000399.1:0-4308 GCA_964435425.1 uncultured Akkermansia sp.
GAGGCAGGAGACGGCTCGGTTGGCGGAGACGTGGCTCATGGAGCGGGCGATTCACCCAGAGTTGGACGCGCCGGGCCACTCGACGAAGCGGAGGAAATGTGGGAAAAACCTCACATAGATTCTCGATTCGGCTCGTCTCTCCGGCGTTTTCTTTGCTACATTCCGCTTCTGGACCTGCCATGAACCGTTCCCGCATCCTGCCGATTCTGACACTGCCTCTTCTGGGGCTGGCCTTGCCCGACCTCCGCGGCGAGGATCTCACCCCCAAAGTCGAGGCCCTCTTCGAGAGCAAGTGCAAGGAGTGCCACCACCCCGACACGAACGACGACTATCCCTATCTCCACAAGGGCCTCGACCTCGCCGCGTTGATCGAGGAGGAGATGCTCGTCAAGGGCGATCCTGATGAGTCGCCCCTCTTCCGCCGCGTCGCGATGGACCCGACCTCGAAGAAGCGGATGCCGAAGAGCAGCGGGGCCGAAGGCGACGAGAGCTTCCGCGCGCCCCTCGCCGCCGAGGAGCAGACCCTGATCCGCGACTGGATCGCGCAGCTCGGCGGGGCCGCTCCGGCCAAGCCGATGACCACCGCTCCGGCCGGGACGGCTCCCGAGAAAGTGGAGAAGGCCGAGGTTGCCGAGGCGAAGAAGGAGGAGGGCGATCCCGCCGTGACCGACAACGAGGACGAGATGCCCGCCAGCCTCGACCTCGCCGGCAAGGTGCACTGGATCTTCTCCAACCGCTGCGCCCAGTGCCACCAGGGCGACTACGAACCCGAACTCCACGGTTCGGTGAATCTCGCGACCTTCTTCAGCCAGCGGGACGATTCGGGAACGATCCTCCTCGCCGAGGCCGTCGTCGACCGGGTCCTGCGCCAGCACGACGACTCCGAGCGCATGCCCAAGTCGAAGGGCAAGGAAGGGGACAAGGGCTTCCGCCCCCCGCTCGCCGAGGCCGAACGGGCCGTCCTCAAGGAATGGATCGCCTCCGGCAAGCCCGCCGAGGTCCAGCGCGAGTTCATCTCGCAGAACGGGGTGATCCAGGCGATCTACCGCGACCTGGACAAGGCCTCCGAGACCCAGCGGAGCTTCTTCCGCTACCTGACCCTGACCAACCTCCACAACCAGGCCGACGAGAGCGGACGCTCCCTCGTCCCCGACCTCGATCCCCACCGGGCCGCCATCGGCAAGCTCATCAACAGCCTCTCGATGAACGCGAAGATCACCGTGCCGGTCGCCATCGACGAGGCCGAGACGATCTACCGCATCGACCTCCGCGACTACAACTGGAAGGCCGACCAATGGGAGAACGTCGTTTCCTACTACCCCTACGGCATCCTCGGCATCGACCGGCAGAAGGAGCAGCTCATCGAGCGCCACACCGGTTCGAAGATGGCCTACCTGCGGGCGGACTGGTTCACCTTCGCGGCCTCGCAGCCACCTCTCTACGACCAGATCATGGACCGCCTCCTCGGCTTCGAGGTCCACGGGAAGGACGACGATGTCCTCGGAAAGCTCGACCACGCCCTCGGCGTCGACCGTCTCGGCAATCTCCGCGAGGGACGCGCCATCCGCGCCGGCTTCCAGTATTCCGGCGTCTCCGGCGCCAACCGCCTCATCGAGCGCCACGAGCTCGGCTCCCACCAGGGGGCCTACTGGGTCAGCTACGACTTCACCCCGCAGAGCGCCAACCGGCACCAGGACCTGACCCTCGCCCCCCTCGGACCGTCCGATGCCCATCTCACCGACAGGCACGACCACATCTTCACCCACGACGGCGGGGAGATGGTCTACAACCTGCCCAACGGCCTCCAGGGCTACATGCTGACGACCCACGAGGGCAAGCGCCTCGACCGCGCCCCCATCGAGATCGTGCAGGACGACAACCGGCAGGACAAGGTCATCATCAACGGCATCTCCTGCATCGCTTGCCACGACAAGGGCATCAAGCCGCCGATCCGGGTGACGGACCTTTCCAAGCGCACCCTCGCGACGATGGAGGACGAGGTCCGTCCGCTCGTCGAAGCCGCCGGCATCCTCGACTTCGCCGAGCGCAAGCTCGTCGAGAAGCTCTATCCCGAACCTGCCGTGCTCCAGGCCGCGGTGAAGGAGGACTTCGAGCGCTTCGTCGCCGCCGAGAAGGCGGCCACCGGTGGCCGGAGCGGCGCCGAGGAGCCCGTCCTCGGCCTCTACAAGGAATTCCGCGGAGCCGTCACCTCGCGCAAGCTGTCCGCCGAGTTCGGCATGGAGCACGACGAGCTGCTCTCCCTGCTCAAGGAGGAGAGCGACCGGAGCGAAGTCCTCGGCGTCATCGCCAGCGCGATGGAGCGGGGCCTGCCCCTGCGCCGCGAGAACCTCCTCCGCGAATACATCTCCGTCGTCTACGCCCTCGGCTACGAGCTGATGCCCTTCATTCCGCTGGGCTACGAGGAGTTCGGCGGGCAGAAGTACGCCGACCTCGTCGCCAGCTCCGACCAGTATCTGGAGTTCGTCGGAGCCGGCGGGCACGGCCTCGCCGAGACCAAGAAAGTGCTCACCGCCTCCACCAGCGCGGCGGCGGCCCTGGCGACGGAGTCCGTCCTCCTCCACGGCGGCGGCAAGCTGAAGCTCTCGATCCAGCCCAGGCTCAGGGTGGGCGAGCGGGCCCATTTCGAGGTCGTCGCCACCGACGACGTTCACCTCCGCGTCTACCACCTCAGCTCCGACCAGCACGTCACCGAGCTGTTCCCCGGCAGCACCGGCAAGAGCACGGCCCGGCCGAAGAACAAGAAGCTCGTCGTCTCGTGGGAGACCACCGCCCCCGGCGGCCCCGAACACATCGTCGTCTACGCCGCCAAGGCGGAGCTGAGAAACCTCGCCAAGGGCCAGGCGGCGGGCGACTTCACCGTCTTCGACAAGAGCAAGGTCTTCTCGGCGCGCGGCATTCCCAAGGCCATCCGCGTGGGCGAGGCCGATGCGGCCGACGCCGTGCCCGCGCAGATCACCGAGGCCCGCATCGGCTACCAGCTCAAGGACTGACCCTCTCCCCCTCCCCAACAACACACTCCTTCCCATCCATGAAAACGATCCAGACATTCGGCGGCGCCCTTCTCGCCCTCCTCGTCTCGGCCGCTCCCCTCGCGGCCCAGGACGAAAGCGGCGAGGATCTCGTGAAAAAGCTCAAAGGCCAGGCCGGCAAGGCCGCCTCCGCCCCAGGTGGCCTCGTGACACGCGGGGCCGGTTCCCGCAGCCTCGGCGCCGCAGCCTCCGCGCCCAAGACCGAGACCCGTTCCGTCGTCCTCTCCCGAGGCATCCCCAAGGCGGTGAGCGTGGCCGCGGAGGAGGACAAGGTCTCGCTCAAGCCGGCCCCCGCAGGAGGACAGGCCGTCGAGCTGAACTACACCGTCGATCCCGAGTCAAAGGTCTCCCGCGACAACATCTTCTTCCGCAAGGGGAGCGCCGACTTCGCCGACGACGCCTCGGTGGACGTGGTCGTGACGCTCGCCAACGCGCTGAAGCATCCCGAGCTCAAGGGGCTCCGGTTCGTCATCGAGGGGCACGCCTCCGCCGAGGGCGACGCGGTTTCCAACCAGTTGCTCTCCCAGCTCCGGGCCGAGCAGATCGTCTCGGTGCTGACCAGCCTCGGCGTGGACAACCAATGCCTCCTCCCCGTCGGCTTCGGCGAGACGCAGGCCCGTTTCCCCGAGACCTCGCCCGACGCGCTGCTGAAGCAGGACCGCCGGGTGCTGATCTTCCGGCTCGACAAGTGACGGGGACGTTTCCGCGACAAGAGGTCGCATGGGCTTCCAGCCCATGCCTTCGACGGAGACAAGGAACGACGAGGAGCACATGGCCATCACCTGGGAAATCGGCCGCTCCTCCCGCCGAATGCATCGGCAGGATGCCGATGCCACCTCTCCCAATCCAACTCCGACGGACCTGCTGACGGCGTGAAACCCTGGCCCCTCCTCGTCCTTCTCCCGCTGCTCCTCGGCATCGGCATCCCTCTGGTGTGGCGGCAGGCGCGGCCCTTGGCGGAGGTCCGCTACGGTCCGGTCCTCCACGAGACCCGCTCCCCCTTCTCCCACATCCGCATCCGCGAGCAGGGCACCGTGCGCAGCCTGCTTTTCGTCGATGAGAAAGGATCGGAGCAATGCCAGTCCTCGCTCGATCTGGCGTCGCCAGGCGTCCTGCGCCACGCCTACGCGCGGACGCTGTTCGCGAGCCTGCTCTACCGCCATCCGCAGGAGCGCGTGCTGATCGTCGGCCTCGGCGGCGGAGGCATGGTGCGCTTCCTCGAGCACGCCTTCCCCGCGACGGAGATCGAGGCCGTCGA
>CAYSZN010000400.1:0-4305 GCA_964435425.1 uncultured Akkermansia sp.
CCTCGCAGCCCTTCGCCACGAGAGCCTCCGCCAGATAGGAGCCATCCTGCCCGGTGATGCCGCTGATGAGCACCCTTCTCGCCTGACCGTCTGACATGCCTGCAAAATACGTCCCTGCCAGCCTCCTTCTCCGCCGCCGGCCTTTCCCGTCATGGGCAGAGCGGTTCGACGCTCCTATCGCGCGCCAGGGAAGCGGCCTCCTCGAACGCGATCTTCTCGAACACCTCGAGCTTTCCCCCCACGGTTGCATCGAAGACGCGGCGGCCCGCCCTCCGGTATTCGAGATCCGCGATCCGGTAGGCGATCTCCGAGGCCTCCAGATCGGCGAGATGCCAGAGATCTCCCTGGAAGTATCCGGGGTCGAAATGGTTCTCGTCCGCTCCCTCCATCCTCTGGATCTCGTTCGCGCTGCCCGTCTGCTTGAAGCTGTGGTCCACGCCCACGAGAAAGACCCTCTCGAAGCCCATCGCGAAGGCGATCTGCAGCGCGACATAGGTCACGGTGTGGCCCTGCCCGAAGTTCCCGCTCATCCTCGGGTTGAAATTGAAGCGGTCGCGGGCCCGGATCGGCTGAAAGTGCCTGTGCCGCAGAACCCCTCTCCGGCAGCGCTCCGCCGGAAGGAAGGTCGTCACTCCAAGGGACGCGAACTCGTCGAGGGACTGCGAGACGACGAAGGGATTCACCGAGACGAGGTAGGAGAGCGCCAGCGGCTGCCGGCGCTGCATGAGGTAGATCTTGTTCAGCCCGAAGCAATGCTTCCCGGCGAGCAGGGAAAGGTCGGTGCGGTTCAGGGAGGGACCGTTGCCGAGGATGAAGCAGTCCTCGCCGCGGTGACGGCCTTCGAAGGCGGAAAGGGAGCGGACGCGTCGCGGAACCACAGCCCGCCGCAGCCGGGAGAGAGCTCCCCCGCCCTTCGAGAGGCGCCGTTCCGCTTCGTAGACGAACCAATCGCGGAGCAGCCCGAAGGCGGCGGCTTCGGGCTTCGGCGCATGCGCCCCCCCGTCCTCCAGAGTCCCGGACGATCTCATTGCCTGCCATCCCCCTCGGACGGGAGGGGCTCCGCGGGACGGATCCAGGACGCACGGGCCCGCTCCAGCTCGTCCGGGCTGTAGAAATGCCTCGCGTACTTCGAGCCGAGCATCCGGTCCACATAGTCCTCGGGCAGGCGGATGCGGCGGCGGAAATCCTCGTAGAGCTTGGCGTAGTTCTTGCCCTCCCCGACGTTCGCGCGCACCAGCTTCAGGTCCGCCAAGCCAAGGAAGCTCCGCAGGGCCTCTGTCTTAACCTCGTCCGAGGCCTCCACCCGGAGAACGAGAATCTCGAAGCGCCCTTCGGAAACCACCGTCCACTGCTTCTCGAAGGGGAATGGATAGTTGAAGAGGCAGACCCCGGTGACGCATTCGAACTCCGTGTCGAACCATTCCAGCGGAACATGGTGCGGATACTCCTCGAGAAAGCGACGGATCGCCTCGTCCACCGGGATGGAATCGAGCGGGCTGCCGCCGTAGTAATCGGTGAGGTTCTGGAAGAACGCCGACATGTTCCGGCTCAACGGCTCGCGGACCATCGTGACGATCCTGACCTTCCCGTCCGCGCGCTTCAGGCGGTGGGCGATGGCAAGGCCAAGGCGCTCGTCCTTCACCGGCAGCCCTCTGCGGCGGCGGTCCTCGGCCACCTTCTCGATGTTCTCCGGCGCGATGCGGTGCACGTGCTCGCAACGGTGCCCCGCGCTCTTCAGCGAATAGTAGACGGTGGAGGAGCCGACTTTGCCGACCTGGTAGACAAGGATCGGCAGCTCCCCCTTCCCGTGGCGCATGCCCATCGCCTTCGCCCATCGCTTCGTCGGCATCAGCACATGCTTGCGGAGCCGTCGCCCAAGGCGCTTCGCCGCCCTCCTGACCGCCGTTTTCATCTTTCTCATGTCAATAAGCCCCCATCCGGACGACCGCGCCGGACCGCCTCCGAAGAGGACATTCCATCTTCACCCGAGCATTCCGGAATGGCTTTCGAACATCAGCCGGCTCAAGGCGGTGATTTCGGCCTGGTACCATTCCGAGGCATTGTCGATGTCGGCCGACTCCATTCTCGGCGTCTCGAAGATCGCGGGCCTCTCCCCAATCCGGGCCTTGGTGCGGGCGAAGCTGTCCCGGCTGAAGATGTAGAGGCAGGAATTCTCCTCGTACCACGGCTCCAGCTCCTGCGTCGGCACGAGGTTGTCCGGATCGTGGTTCACGGGCCGCACCTCGCTGTCGTAGAAACGGGTCTGGAAGCGGTTGACCGAGAACAGGCTGTCCTTCCCGTCGGACAGCGCGGCGGCGTAGGCCTCGAGGGCGGCCTGGAAGGTCGCTCCGCCGAGCAGCGGATTGGTGGTGTGCGTCATCAGGTAGGTGTCGGCCTCCACCGCGGCGATGTCGTCCTCGATGATCCGGTTCATGCTGACCTCGTCGCCGCAGAGCTCGGGTCTGCGGTCGCGGATCAGGATCCGGCCTCCGCTCTCCAGTCCGGTCTCCGCGAGCTTCGCCCGCGCGTCCGTATTGATCACGACCCGCTCGATCTCCTCCAGCTCGAGGAGATGGTCGAGGGTCCAGCGGTAGAGGGGTTTTCCCGCGAAGTTCCGGAAGTTCTTGCCCGGCACTCGGGCGCTGTGGAGCTTCATCGGAAGGAGTGCAACGACGGCCATCGGTGTTGAAGAAGGGGTTACGGACGAACGGAGAACCGGCGGATCAGAGCGAATGGACGGCCCGCGATACCTTGAAGACGTACTTTCTCAGCGTTGCCGCTTCCGCGACGCTGGCTCCACAGCGGTGGACATCCTCGGGGAAGAACACGGCGAAGCAGCCCTCTCCGAGCAGCAGCCTCGTGACGGGGCCTTCGGGCGTGCCGTAGAAATCGACGTCGCCGTCCACATTCTCCTCGACCGCGTCGCCGACCTCCCCGGGATGGGCGATCTCGATCCACTCGATTCCTTCGACGACGACCTGGAGATCGACTTCCCGCCGATGGTTCTCGAAGCGGCAGGGCGTCGGATCGCTTGTCACGTATTCGACCTTCTTGACGACAATGCCTTCGCCAACCTCCTCGGTGTCCGCCGACCAAGGCCGCTCCTGTTCCAGCCAGTCGAAGCAGGCCCGCATCCATGGCAGATCCCTGGCGAGGCGGCCCGCCGTTTCATCGTTCAGTTTTCCAGTGATCATGGCGCGTTGAGAGGCGGCAGGCCTTCGAAGACGATTGAGAGAAAAGGGCTACTCACGCCCGGCCATCCGAAAGTCCGGCCCGGATCGCCTCGAGTCCCGTACGGCAAGCGTGCATCAGCATCGTCACATCGAGGCTGTAGGCCAGCAACTGGTAGCCCTCCGCCACGCGGGCGAGCAGTTCCGCCGGATCGGGGGGAACGACGTGGATCCCCGCCGCGATGCCCCGCTCCTGGCAGGCCTTGAGGACACGGTCCCTCGCGGCGAGATAGTCCGGATGGTCGAACTGGGCCGTCACTCCAAGCGAGGCGCTGAGGTCGTAGGGACCGAGGAACACCGCATCCACTCCCGGCACCGAGAGGATCGACTCGATCTGCTCCACGCCGGTCCGGGACTCGATCTGGATCGCCAGCAGCATCTCCTCGTTGACCTCCTTCACATACTCGATGAGCCCGGCACCGTATCGGTTCGCTCGGCAGAATCCCACGCCCCGCCGTCCGATCGGGGGATACTTCGTCGCGGCGACGAGCGTTTCGACATCCTCCCGCCGCTCCACCAGGGGAGCGATCACCCCGTTGGCTCCGGCGTCGAGGTAGCGCTTCACATGCGCGTAGTCCACCCCGTGCAGCCGGACGAAGCAGTCGCAGCGGGGATCGCCGCTGCGGATCGCCTGGAGGATCTCGAAGACATCCCCGAAGTCCACCGGCGAATGCTCCACGTCCACGGTCAGGAAATCAAAGCCGCAATGGCTCATCAGCTCCCCGACGATCGGGCTCGCGGTGTTCACCCAACTGCCGATGGCAGGCTTCCCCGCCCGCAGCAGGGGAAGAACGGTCGATTCGAAGGCTTTGGATTTCGAGGACATGGACGGAGACGGAAAAATCTGGATGCGATGAGATGGGTAGCGCGGGCAAGGGGGTCAGTCGCGCCGCAGGAGACGGTTGACTTCCTTCTCGACCAGCGCCCGTCCCACGGGGACGCGGAATGCCATCATTGAGGTCGGCAACATGTCATTGAAAGGAAGCGAGGGATAGGGAAAAATGCGGAACCATGGGAGCCCGCCGCCGGCTACCAGGTCTGGGTCTGCCAGTGGCACCCCGAGCCCCTCGCCGGC
>CAYSZN010000401.1:0-1689 GCA_964435425.1 uncultured Akkermansia sp.
GGAAGAGGCGACTCTTCCGACCCATCGGCGGAACGCTCGCGCGATCCGCTACGCCGAAACCGTTCGGATTTCGAGCTTCGGTTTTCGGATTTCCTCCTACCTCCCCAGCCACTGCGCGAGGCGGCTGCGGGATTCGGCGGGGCCGATCACGGCCGAGCAGAGCGTGTCGGGATCGAAGGCGTTGCGGGCGGCGGCGTGGACCTCTTCGAGGGTGGTGCGCTGGAGGAGACGGTGGGCCTCCTCGGGATCCATCCAGTCGTTGAAGTAGAGCAGCGATTCGCCCGCCCACATCATCTGCGAGGAGGTGTTCTCGAGGCTGATGCGGTTCTGCCCGACGACGAAGGATTTCGCCTCCTCCAGCTCGTCGGGGCGGACGCCCTTGGTCCGCAGGTCCTCGAGGATCGTGGAGATGGCGCGGAGGGCCTTGGTGAGATTCTCGGGACCGAGGGCGAGATAGATCTGGAGGGCGCCGGCGTCGGCGAAGCTGACGAGATCGCTCTGCACCTCGTAGCAGAGCCCCCGCTGCTCGCGGATGACCTGGAAGAGGCGCGAGCTCATGTTCTCGCCGAGGACGACGTTGAGCAGCTTCTGCGCGTAGCGCGCCGGATCGTGGCGGTCGACGTTGCGAAAGGAGAGGGCGAGATGGCTCTGCTCCTGTCCACCGTCCTCGTGGAAGCGGTGCTGCGGCTGGGGCGGGCCGGCGGGCTCGCAAGCGAGGGTCTCGCCCGCGGGCAGGCTGCCGAGCCGGGCGGCGACGGCCTCGGCGACGGCCTCGTGGTCGATGTTCCCCGCGACGGAAACGACGGTGTGCCGGCCGCAGTAGACGCGCGAGTGGAAGGCCGCGACGTCGGCGCGGCGGAAGCGCTCGAGGCTCTCCTCGGTTCCGGTGATGGAGCGACCGAGGGGATGGTCACGCCCCCAAGCGGCCTCGCTGATGAGGTCGTCGAGATACTGGGAGGGCTGGTCGTGGACCATCGCGATCTCCTCGCGGATGACCTGCTTCTCCGAGTCGATCTCGGCGGGGTCGAAGACGGGATTCCGGTAGAGGTCCGAGAGCACCTCGAAGAGGCGGTCGAAGCGTTCCGCCGGTCCCTTCACCTGATAGGCGGTGTGGTCCTCGACGGTGAAGCCGTCGATGGAGGCCCCGAGGCTCTCGATGTGCCGCGAGATCTCTTCGGCGGAACGCTCCTCCGTGCCCTTGAAGAGCATGTGCTCGACGAAATGGGCCATGCCGTGCTCGCGGGCGGTCTCGTGGCGGCTGCCCGCCCCGGCCCAGATCCCCATCGCGACGCTGGCCATGTGCGGCATCGAGACGGTGGCGAGGCGAATGCCGTTGTCGAGACGGTGGACACGGGTGCTGGGGGACATCGGGAGAGGGGAGAAAAAGGGCCGGGCGGCGGAGGACGGGAACCTTTCTCCAGTCCGATTCCCTTTTCCACCGGGAAAAATGGGCTATTCTCAGAGTCATGACCACTGCCGCCCCGCCCGTTCCGCACCCCGCCTTCGCCCTGCTCGGGGAGGAGGTCGAGCTGACCCGCATCGAAAAAGCCCTGCAGGCGCTCTTCGCGGGCGACGACTCCCCGCAGGGGGGCGTGGCGCGGGCCTCCCTCATCAACCTCGTCCTCTACAACGAGAACTCCGCCGAACTGGAGCGCGACGCGCAGATCCTCGCCGAGCTCACCAACGAGA
>CAYSZN010000401.1:1699-4300 GCA_964435425.1 uncultured Akkermansia sp.
CCGCCTGCCGCTCCCTGCTCATCCACGCCGACACTCGCTCCTCCGAAAGCGGCGCCCGTGCCTGGATCCAGGCCCATTGCCAGATCGACCGCCACGGGGCGAAGACGGTCTGCACCGAGCAGATCAGCTTCTTCCTCGCCGGCCGTTCGCCGGGGCTGCTGCGCAATGTCGTCCTCGCGAACCTCGACTCGGATCTGCCGCTCGCCTTCTGGTGGCGGGGCGAGCTCTCCGACGCCTTCGAGGAGCGGCTCTACTCCCGCATCGACCGCCTCCTCTACGACAGCGAGGGCTGGGAGTCGCCGCGGAACCAGCTCCTGCGCCTCCTCGACTGCCAACGGGGCTCTCCTTCCTCCTTCGTCATGCACGATCTCGCCTTCACCCGGCTCAATGCGATCCGGCACGCCGTCGCGAACGCCTTCGACCGGCCCTTCGTCGCGCGCGAGCTCGGCTCGCTGTCCGAGGTGACGATCCGCTGCGCGAAAGGCTACCGCATGAGCGGCCTCTACCTCGCCGCCTGGGTCGCGGGACGTCTCGGGGCGACGATCGAGGGGAATGCCTCGTCCGCGGACAGCATCGTCTGCCTGCCCGGCAGAAAGGCACCCCGCCAGGATTTCCGCATCCGCCTCGCCGAGCTCGATCCCGGTCGCCGCGGCACGGTCGAGGTCGACTTCGACCTGGGCGGCACGCGCGTCGAGATCAGCCGTTGCCAGACCCGCGACTTCCTCCGCACCCTGACCAAGCGCCAAGGAGGCGCGACGGAGGAGGACTGGCTGCCCGCGAGTCGCCAGAACGATGCCTCCCTCGTCGCCGACATCCTCAACCGCGCCGGCCGCAACCGCACCCACGCTCAGATCCTGCCGAACGTGCTGGAGCTGCTCGCCTTGCGGCGGTGACCGCTCCGGCGGGGCGCGGACGACCACGATGCGGGCCATGCCGGAAGGAAGAAAGCGCTGGCTTCGGAGCCTGAAGCGGTCTCTCTTGTCCCTGCCACCGCGTCCCCGCATGGTCCTTCTATCGTCGGCATTTTTCGTGGCGGGCGGGATCGTCGCCCTGCTGGTCCTCGTCCTCGTCGCCCTGAACCGGCGCGACGAGCCCTCGCTGTGGCACGAGACCGTTCTCGAGGAGGAGTTCACCGCCGGCTGCGGCGACGGGACTTTCGCCGACTACCTCGCCCGCGAGGAGCGGCTCTTCGAGGAGATGGAGAGGCGCATCTACGCGGAGACCGGACCGGCCGTGCCGGGAGAGATCCACCGCTACCGCAGGGGCAGCCGGGCCGATCCCACGAGCCAGAAGCGGAACTGGAACCGCACCTTCGAACTGGTTCCCTCCGGCGAAGCGCGCTGCGGCGTGCTCCTCCTCCACGGGATGTCGGATTCGCCCTACAGCCTGCGGACCATCGGCGAGCGGCTCCACCGCGAAGGCGCGCACGTCGTCGGGCTGCGGCTGCCCGGCCATGGAACGGTTCCCTCGGGCCTGCTCGAAGTCCACCGCAAGGACATGGTCGAGGCGACCGAGCTGGCGATGCGGCATCTGAAGGAAACGGTCGGCGACCGGCCCCTCCACATGGTCGGCTATTCCAACGGAGGCGCGCTGGCGGTGCGCTATGCGCTCGAATCCCTCGAGGACGGTTCCTTGCCGAAAACCGACGGCATCGTCCTGATCTCGCCGGCCATCGGAGTGGGGCGCATGGCCGGACTCGCGGTTTGGCAGGGGCGCGTTGGGCATTGGCTGGGGCTGGACAAGCTCGCCTGGACTTCGATCTCGGCGGAATACGATCCCTGCAAATACAACTCCTTCGCCGTGAACGCCGGGGACCAGGTCCACCGCCTCACCGTCGAGATCGGCCGCCGTCTCGACCGGCTCTCGGGCACGGACAGGCTGGACGCCTTTCCTCCGGTGCTGGCCTTCCAGTCCGCCGTCGATGCCACCGTGTCGACGCCCGCGCTGATCGCGGGCCTGTTCTCGAAGCTGCCGGGGCAGGGGAACGAGCTGGTCCTCTTCGACCTCAACCGCGTCGGGCAGATCGAGGGCTTCCTCGCCAAGGATCCGAAGAGGGAGCTCACCGACCTCGTCGTCGCCTCCGACAAGCCCTTCGCCGTGACCGTGCTGGCGAACCGGGGACCGCACAGCCTCGCGCTCGAACGACGGCATTATCCCGGCGACCGCAGCGTGCCGCAGGTCGGCGATCCCGGCCTCGTCTGGCCCGACGGCGTCTATTCGCTCTCCCACGTCTGCCTGCCCTTCCCTCCCGACGATCCGCTCTACGGGAACGGCCCCGGCCAGGACCACGAGAGCGACCGCTTCCAGATCGGGAACCTTGCCCTCCGCGGAGAGAGGAGCGTCCTGAACATCGTTCCCGCCGACCAGCTCCGCCTGCGGTGGAATCCCTTCCACAATTGGCTCGTGGACCGGGTCGCAGGGTTTGTTGGCGGTGGGCGGTGAGTCCCGCCCGCAGTTTTTTGCAATCCTCGGGCGAGAGGTTTGAGCCGCTTCGCCGACCTGTGATCCCGATCCCGCGTCTTGTCAGAAAAACAGTCTCGTTTTTCCGAGGCAATTCCAGGTTGATGCGTTAAAAAAACGAGCTTGTTTTTTAACAATTTT
>CAYSZN010000402.1:0-4293 GCA_964435425.1 uncultured Akkermansia sp.
TGATCGAGGCCATGTCGTCGGGCTCGATGATGACGAGGCCGGCGGAGTCGGCGAGGCTGAGGGTCGACTTCTCCACCTCGATGCCGGCCGACTTGGCGACGTGGGTGCTGGTCCGGCCGATGAGGCTGCGGATGAGCTTGGCGTCGGCGAGGACGGTGACGAACTCGACGGGGTCGTTGCCCTGCGAGAGCCATTCGTCCTCGAAGTTGTAGTTGCTCTCCTCGGCGGAGAGGAGGTAGATCCTGTGCTCGCCGGCGTAGAGGGGGTAGACGTTGTGCTTCTCCAGCAGGGGGATGGGGAACTTCTCCTGGCGGCCGGCCTCCTCGGGATTGTAGCAGAGGCGCAGGGGGCCGTCGGCGAGGTACTGGAGGGCGACGCCGAGGGAGGGCATCATGGCGTTGTAGCCTTCGCGGTCGATGTGGCCGGTCTTGTCGACGGCCTCGGCGTAGAGCATGGAGAGGCGCTCGGCCTGGGCCGGGTCGAAGGGGTAGTGCTCGACGAGCCAGCGGAAGGCCTCGTCGAGCTGGCCGGGGCCGAAGGAGGGTCTGGCGAGATGCTCGACGGGGTTCTCCCTCGGCAGCGGGCTGGCGGAGAGGCGCATGACGAGATCCTTGCGGATCTTCTCGTACTGCTCCTGCGAGATGGCGACTTTGACGGCGAGGAAGGGGGGCACGCCCCACATGTCGGCGGAGCGGGGGGCATGGTGGGCGAAGACGAGGCAGGGGCCGAGGGTCGCGACGGGCAGCCACGGATTGTCGGAATGGGGGAAGCGGCCGAGGCGACGGAGGAGGTTCTCGGCATCGACGGAGCAGGTCTCGCGCGGCAGCCTCACCGGCACGATGCCGAACTGCACGGCGGTGCCCTCGAGCGACATCAGCCCCTCGAGCCCGCCCATGAAGGGGGAGGCGGGCGCGGCGCCCACGGAGACGGCGGCGGGCGGGATGGCGGTGGCGAGGCTCATGCGGTGCGGCTCAGCGGGATCCGATCGGAGCGAAGTCGGAGGCGTGGACGTAGGTGGTGCCGAGGTCGGAGCCGTCGAAGACGATCTTCAGGCCGGCCCCGGGCGTGCCGGGCTGGAGCAGCCGCCAGGAGGATCCGGTCCACTCGGCGCGGTAGTCCTTCGGATCGGTCGAGGTGGAGGGGTTCCAGTCCGTCTTCATGAAGGGGCCGGGCACATTCAGCTCGCCGCTGGGGTTGGGATCGCGCCATTGCAGGGTGCGCAGGATGAGGAGGTCGTCGGCGCCGGTGGCGGCGTTGGGAGCGGTGCGCAGGTCGTACTGCGAGTGGCCGAACTCGCGGGTCGCCTTGTTGAGGGTCTCGACCACGTTCTGCGCGATGCCCCGGCGCGATCCCTCGCTGATGTTGCCGACGCTGGGGATGGCGATGGCGGCGAGGATGCCGATCACCGCGACAACGGCGAGCATCTCGACGAGGGAGAGGCCGGCGCAGGTCGGGGGTGACGGGGGGCGGATCATGGAGCAGGAGTCACGGGTCACGGGGCGGGAGTAAGAGTAAGGAGTAGGGAGTAAGAGGGAGGTGGGCGGGGCTGAAAACTGAAAACTGAACACTCAAAAACTTTCAGTAGTCGATCTTGTTCGAGGTGGAGGTGTCGGTGAGGGTGCTCTTCGTCAGGGACGTGAGGTCCGGAGGCAGGGTCACGGAGTAGCCTTTGGGGATGAAGTCGGTGAGCTGCGCGGGGGCGAAGGAGAGGTAGGGGATGAGGAGGGTGTAGCGCTGCTGGTCGTTCAGGCTGGCCCAGCCGGAGGCGACGTTGTCCCTGCCGTTCGATTGGATGTAGGAGACGACGGCCATGTTCACCGCCTCGGCGCGGGAGATGGCGAGGTTGCGCTCGGAGTCCTGCTTGATCGCCACGATGTTGGGGACGGCGAGGAAGGCGATGATGCCGATGATGCTGACGGCGGCGAGGACCTCGACGAGGGAGAAGGCCCTGGGGCGGCGGGAGGGGCGTTCAGGCTTCATGGCGTGGAGAGGGTCTGGTCGGCCGTCCGATAGGGTCACTTCAGCTCCACCTTGGGATAGGAGCTGGCGTTCCAGGTGTCGAGGAGGAGGTGCTGGCCGGTCTTGGCGAGTGCGGCGCTCTTGATCTCGTTGTTGACCTTGGTGCTTTGGGTGAAGTGGGAGAAGGTGGCGTCGTCGAGGTAGGCCCGGACGAGCGTTAGGCGGCCTAAGCTGGTGCCGCCGAGGTTGTAGAGGGTGCGGGCCTGGGCGAGGCCCTGGTCCTGGGAGACCTTGTTGACCCAGGCGTTGACGGCGTTCTGCACGGCGGCCTGCTGCTGGCGGGCGACGACGCGCCGGGTGTCCTGCGCCGCGTTGGAGAAGGCCGAGATGACGAGGGCGGACATGATCCCGATCACGGCGATGACGATGAGCATCTCCACCATCGTGAACGCGCGGGGGCGCGGTCTTCGGCAGGGGGACGTCATCGTCGGGAGAGATGGGGTGGGCGGCGCCCGCAGGTGCGGGCGCCGGTGGGGAAGGGGGGGATCAGTTGGTGTAGCCCTTGTAGATGAGCTGTCCACCTTCGATCTTCAAGTAGTCGAGCGCAGCCTTTTGGTCGTTGTCTGACAGACCGGGGACTCCGAAGAAGGTGCCCGCGAAGGGGCCTTGGTCGTCAACAGAAATCGTGTAACCGCCGACGATCGCAGCGACGATCGCCTCCTCGTCGGCACCCGCGAACGTGTGTCCGGCAGCGTTGGCCGATGCGTAGACTGAGGCGAGGTTCTGGGCGTTGCGGCGGTTGGTGGCCTCTTTGGCGGAGTCGTTGATGCGGCCGATGTTCGGCACGGCGATGGCGGCGATGATGCCGATGACGGCGATCACGACGAGCATTTCAACCAGGCTGAAGCCCGCTTTGAGCGCTTTGGAAGGATGAAGTTTCATGGATTCGATGGATGGTTTGGTTTGTGTATGTGGTTGTTTGTTTTGAAACCGTTCCTGAGAGGGGTGGTTCAAGGGAATATATTCAATAAATTCCATAATTACAATTAAATTTATAATAGATTCCGAGCTTTTTTCTTATTCTTCCCGTAGGTCACGATCCTTTCAGCGTTTCTTGAGCAGCGCGTCGCCGAGCGAGAAGACGGGGGCGTAGATCGCGTAGATGAGGAAGCCGACGAGGGTGCCGAGGATGACGATGGTGACGGGCTCGATGAGCTTGTCGATCTGGTTGGCGGCGGTGTCGAGCTCGTCCTCGTAGTCGTCGGCGATCTCGTTGAGCAGCTCGGTGCCGCCTCCGGTCTCGGCGGCGGTCTCCATCAGGCCGCAGATCATGCGGCCGTCGTCGCCGAGCCAGTGGGACTCGACGAGGAAGGCGTCGGGCAGGGTGAGCCCGGCGAGGATGTGGTTCTTCACGCGCTCGAAGAAGGTCCGGTAGTGGTGGTGCCAGGCGGTCTGCGCGGTGATGTCGAGGGCGGAGGTGAGGCGGACGTTTGCCTCGATGAGGAGGGCGAGGGTGCGGAAGCCGACGGCGGCGGCGGACTTGCGGACGAGTCCGCCGATGACGGGCAGCTTGAGGAATAAGGTCTGCACCGAGGGGATGCGGGCGATGCGGCTCCAGTTCTTGAAGAAGAGGAAGAGGCCGAGGACGGGCAGGGCGGCGAGCCAGGGCTGCTTGAGGAGCAGGTTGGAGAAGGCCATCATCATCTTCGTGGCGGCCGGCAGCTCGGAGTCGAGCGAGGTGTAGAGCTTCGTCATCGCGGGGACGAGGGTGAAGCTCATGGTGATGACGACGCCGATGCCGAGGCAGGTGACGATGGCGGGATAGATCATGCCCGACTTCAGCTTCTTGAGGATGCGCGAGGTCTTCTTCTGGCTGCCCCCGATGCGGCGGAAGATCTCGGGGAGGCGGCCGGACTCCTCGCCGGCGCGGATGAGGGCGACGATGTCGGGCGTGAAGATGTCGCCCTTCTTCTCCATGGCGTCGCTGATCTTCTCGCCTTGGGTCAGGTCGTGGGCCACGTCGGCGACGACGCCGCGGAAGCGGGGCGTCTTCACCCGGTTCGCCTGGAGGTGGAAGCTCTTGACGATGGGAATGTTGCGGTCGAAGCACTTCGCGAGGCCGTTGAAGAGGGCGACGCGGTCGTCGAGGCTGTTCCTCTTCTGGGTGAGGCGCTGGATCGACTCGTCGAGTCCCGTCACGTCGCTGACCTCGGCGGTCTCGACGGTGGTCTTGCCGGCGCCGACGATGGCCTTCTCGTCTGTGCCGGTGTCGACGAGGGAGACGGACTTGCGGCCGGTGTGGATGTTCGTCAGGGCGACTTTCTTGATCATGGG
>CAYSZN010000403.1:0-4289 GCA_964435425.1 uncultured Akkermansia sp.
GACACCATGATGCACCACCCCCTGCACCTGCACGGGCATTTCTTCCGCGTCCTCGACTCGCGCGAGCTGGCCGACGCCCCGCTCAAGCACACCGTAGACCTGCCGCCGATGGGCAAGCGCACCATCGAGTTCGAGGCGGACGAGAGCGGCGACTGGCTTTTCCACTGCCACCTGCTCTACCACATGCACATGGGCATGGCCCGGGTCTTCTCCTACGAGGAGCAGGGACCCGACCACCAGCCCGACTACGGCGAGCACGATGCGGACCCGCTCTACTTCATGGCCTCCGGCTCCTTCCAGAGCCACATGAGCATGGGCATGGCGAGCTTCATGAACGCCCGCAACGACTACTACGCGATGTGGGACATCGGCTGGGACGACCTCGACTTCGACCACGTCCACTACGAGATCGACCTCGCCTGGAGCCGCTACCTCGGGCCGAACCTCTCCACCGCTCTCGGAGCACGGCTCACCAACCACCACGACGCGACCGACCGCGCCTTCGGCGGAGTGAACTACCGCCTGCCCTACCTGATCGACAGCTTCGCCCAGGTGGACAGCGAGGGCGACTTCCGCTTCGGCCTTGGCAAATCCCTGCGCCTCACCGACCGGATCTCCCTCTTCGGCGAAATCGAATACGACACCGGAACCGAATGGGAATGGTCCGCCGGAGCCGAATACCTCCTGACAAAACAGCTATCCCTCATCTCCGAATACCATTCCGAGCACGGCATCGGCGGTGGGGTGAGCTTTCGGTTTTGAGTCGAGCGTCGTGGGGACCTTCGGACCGCGCCCAATGGACGCGGCGACAGTTCGGATTTCGAGCTTTGGATTTCGAATTTTACCCGCGCGAGCGTTCCGTGGGGCGGAATCCCTTTCCGCCTTCTCCAAGCGTGGTAAATGGAGGGAGGAACCACGAAACACACAAAACACACAAAAGCAGGTCAGGCCTTTCGTGTGTTTTGTGGTCAAATCCCCATTTTGAAACCGCTGCGCGAGACCGCTGATTGGCGCTGATCCGCACTGATTTTTCCAAACCTAGGAAAAAGATCAGCGGCAATTAGCGAAGATCAGCGGTCGCCGCAGGCCAAGTTCGGATTCCGGATTTCGACAGCGATCGAACCCTCTTGAATCCCCGTCCAGACCCTGTTAGGTCGGCGGGAGCCATGCCGAACCTCCGCCAGTTCCTCGACCGCCTCTTCTCGGACAGGGGAGGTGCGCTGCCTTTCGACGAGTTCATGGCGGCGGCCCTCTACGACCCGACGCACGGCTACTACACGGCGGGCATCGAGGAGGTCGGCGGGTGCCGGGGCGACTTCGCCACGGCAGCGACGCTGTCGCAGGGACTCGGACGCGCCATCGCCGGATGGATCGGCGAGGAGATCGCCCATCACGCCTGGCGCGGACCGGCCGCGCTGATCGAGATCGGCGGCGGCAACGGCGCCCTCGCCGCTTCGGTGCTGAAGTCGCTCGGCTGGCTCGGACGACGGCGGATCCGCTATCATCTCGTCGAGGTCTCGCCCGTGCTGCGGGAGAAACAGCAAACGCGGCTCGGCCGTTCGGTCGCGGCCTGGCACACCTCGCCCGCCGAAGCACTGGAAGCCGCCGGAGGCCGCGCCCTGATCTTCTCGAACGAACTGATCGACGCCTTTCCCGCGAAATGGCTGCGGTTCGAAGCCGGAATCTGGCACGAAATCTGGGTGCGCCACGAGACCGGAAAGGGTCTTCGGGAAGAATTTCGAGAGCTGCCCCCCGATCTGGACGCTTCGCGCTTCTCGGCCCTTTCCCTGCCGGACCCACGTGAAGGGCAGCGAGTGGAGGTGCTGCCTTCCTGTCGGCATTGGCTCGGGGAATGGGCGGGAGCGTGGCGCGAGGGCTCCATGCTGACGGTCGACTACGGTGGCGCGACGGCGGCGGAGATCTACGTGAGACGGCCCGGCGGAACGCTGCGGGGCTATTTCCGGCACGAACGGGTGGAGGGAGCGGGCGTCTACGCTCGCTTCGGGAAGCAGGACCTGACGGCGGATGTGAGCTTCGCCGACCTCGTCGCATGGGGACGCGAGCTCGGCATCGAAGCGGTGGCGCTCTCGCCGCAGCGGCGCTTTCTGGAGCGCTTCGGTTGCGGAACGGACGTGATGGCGGGGAGCGAAGCGGGCGAGACCTTTCAGGTGCTGGTGCAGAGAAGGTAGCCCCGAGCGGCCTGATTGAGGGTGCGCCCGCATCGGTCGCGCCAGCCAGCCGATGGCCCGCGGGCCCGCGAACCTAACGCATTGCGGGACCGGCCCTTTCCCCGCTTGACCCCCGCGCCGGAGTTCCCGAAAGTGGTCCCATGGCCACCGACCCGACCCTGTCGACTCTTCGACCCGACCCTGTCCGCTCCCTCCTCGCCGCCGCGCTCGCGGCCTGCCTGCTCCCCGCCGGCACCTCTGCCGATCCCGGTGGCAGCGACCAGAGCGCCGTCGCCCTCACCGATCCCGCCCTTTTCACCCCCGGCATTGAGGGACCTGCCTGCGACAAGGAAGGGAATCTCTACGCCGTCAGTTTCGGTGACAAGGCGAACATCGGCAAGGTGACGCCGGACGGCAAGGGCGAGCTCTTCGTCACCCTGCCCGAGGGCAGCACCGGCAACGGCATCCGCTTCGACCGCGAGGGCACCATGTATGTCGCCGACTACACCGGCCACAAGGTGCTGAAGATCGACCCGAAGACCAAGGAGATCGCCACCCTCGCCCACGAGCCGCGCATGAACCAACCCAACGATCTCGCCATCGCCGCCGATGGCACCCTCTACGCGAGCGATCCGAACTGGAAGGAGAAGACCGGCCAGCTCTGGCGCATCGACCGCGACGGGACCACCACCCTGCTCGCCTCGGACATGGGCACGGCCAACGGCATCGACCTCAGCCCCGACGGGAAGACCCTCTACGTGAACGAGAGCGAGCAGCGCAGGATCTGGGCCTTCACCCTGACGGATGCCAAGACCCTGGCCGAAAGGCGCCTTCTCAAGGAATTCCCCGACCACGGCTTCGATGGGATGCGCGTCGACGTCGACGGCAACCTCTACGCCACCCGCTACGGCAAGGGCACCGTCGTGGTCGTCTCGCCGCAGGGCGAGATTCTCGACGAGATCCCCCTGCCCGGCACCAAGCCGAGCAACCTCTGCTTCGGCGGACCGGACGGGAAGACCGTCTACGTCACCGAGGTGGAGAACACGCAGATCGTCACCTTCCGGGCGAAACGACCGGGACTGGAATGGGCGCGGTGGCAGGAATAGGGGTGGACCATGGCAAGCGGCGTGAGCCAAACCCCAATCATGAGCCTCTCAACGATCCGTTCCCGACTCCCGACTATCCTCCTCCTGTCGCTCGCTGTCTGCGGGATGCAATGCTCGCGCGAGGAGTCTCCTCCGGTCGTGGGCACCCTGCGGACGGCGACGCATGAGTTCGTCCTGCACGCCGCTCCCGAAGGCACACTCTACACGGTGCACGATTCGGCGGGGCGCGAAGTGGTCCGGCTGGCCTCGGCCGAGGAACTCGCGGCGAAGCATCCGGAACTGAGCGAGGACTTGAAGAGCCTCTACGCCGGCAGCCGGATTCTCGACTCCCCTTTCCGTGCGCCCGCGGATCCGGCTCCCCTCTTCGATGATGCGGAGGGGAGATTGCTAAAGGTGGAGACCGGCGACCTGCCGCCCCTGCCCGATTTGAGAAAGGCTGGAAATTGATTCCAGAAGTTGGATCGGAGAGTGCCGGATGTTGTGACGTGGGGGAAAATCCGAAATCCGAAGCTCGAAATCCGAATGTTCCGACTTCGGGTTGGGCCTCCGGCGGCCGTTGATTGGCGCTGATGTTTCTGCGTCTGGAAACATCAGCGGAAATCAGCGGTCCAGCGAAGCGGTTTCGGGACTTCGGATTTCCAACCTCGCGCCGCTCCGCAGGGCCCTCACGGCGAAGACGAAGGCGAGCGCGAGGAGAACCAGTCCGTTGAGGACGTGGACGTTGGTCACCCAGAAGCTCTTGCCCGTACCGATCACGGTGAGGCCAAGGGCGATCTGCACGCCGATCAGGGCGAGGATGGCCGAGGCATGGCGGCGTGGCGTGCTCAGACGGCCGAGCGAGCGCTTCGCCGCTCCGCCGCCGAGGCGAAGGACCATCCCGACGACAAAGAGGAGAAGGGAGAAGGCGGTGAATTTGTGGAGGAAGAGGAAGGCGATCATGGGATCCTCGAAGGAGGGGACCCAGCGGCCCTGGGTGAGGATCAGTCCGTCGTCGGGCAGGGCATGGCGGTGGAAA
>CAYSZN010000404.1:0-4280 GCA_964435425.1 uncultured Akkermansia sp.
GGAGGTTCGGGGAGCTCGACGCCGGTGTTGATCTCGAGGTTCACGCTGCGCTCGTAGGCTTTGGCGGCGACCGGATCGACGGCGGTCTGCCAGACGTAGGCCTTCTTCAGCTTGGGGAGTTTCGCGAAGGTCTCGAAGATGCCGTTGCCCACCTTGGTCCCGTAGAGGTTCAGGTATTCGAGATTCGGGAGCGAGGCGAGCCGGGCGATTCCCGAGTCGGTGATCGCGGTGTTCTCCAGATGGAGCCGCTCGAGCCCACTCATCCGGCCCACGGTCTTCATCCCTTCGTCGGTGATTTGGCTGCGGGCGAGATCGAGCCAGACGATCCGTTCGGCGACGGGCTCGAGGAGCTGGAGCTGCTCGTCGCCGAAGTCCTTCGCCGCGTTGATCACGTTCACGCGCAGCCGTTCGTCCTCGGCGGAGACGGGCATGACGGAAAAGTGGTATTTTTCCGCCATTTCGTTCATCTCGGCGAGGCGGGCGGCCTGCTCCTCGGCGGGCAGGGAGTCCCACAGCGAGGCGGCGGGAGCTGTCGCGACTTCGGTCGTCTCCTCGACAGCCGTTCCGGAATGGATCGCGGCGACGGCGGCCACGGTCGCGGCGATGGCCGGATCGTTGCCCAGCTCGGCCACGGTGGTCTCGACCTTGGCCCCTGTCCGGATCCAGAGTTTCAGCAGCTCGACTTCCGCGGGTTGGAGCGGTTCGCCCTGCGGGGGCATGAACTCGTCGTCGTCCTCTTCGAGGAGAACCCGCACGATCAGCTCGGACTCGTCGGCATTGCCCGGCACCACGGTGGGAAAGTCCGAGCCGGTCGCTCCGGCGAGGAGCAGCTCGTGCGTGTCCATGCGCAGCTTGCCCTTGGTCTTGTTCTCGTTGTGACATTCGTTGCAGGTCTTGTCGAGGATGGGGACGACGAAGTCCTCGTAGACGAGCCGTTCCGCGACGGGTTTTTCCGGTACGGCTTCGGGCGTTTCGCCATGGGCGTCCGGCGTCTTCGGCCCGCCGATGCCGACGAGCAGGGCGGGCTTGAGCGCCTCGGGCGCGTATTGCGTCAGGTAGCTGGGCTCGTGGACCATGGCCCCGCCGAAATGCCCGCTCGCCGCCGTGGCGATGGCGGCCGCAGTCGTGCCGAGGCCGGAGAGAAACCGCTTGCCCTTCAGGCAGAAGACGAGGGCGAAGAGGGTGAGCACGACCATGGCGAGGCCGAAATAGAGGTGCATGTCCATGGCCCGCCCCGAGTAGTCCTCCAGCGTCATGAGCAGGTAGCCGACCACCGTCGCGCCGATCCCGCTGAGGAAGCTCAGCCACAGCACGAAGGGCAGGGAGGTTCGCAGGTGGGAGAAGACCGTGAAATGGCTGAGAAACTCTATCGCCAGCGCGAGGAAGATCAGGCCGATGGGGAGGTGGACGATGAGAACGTGGAAGCGGGCGATGAAATGCAGGAAGCCTCCGGGCTCCGCTCCATCCCGGTAGGCGAACCAGATCGCGCCAAGGACCGCGGCCCAGATCGCCCCGAAAAAGAGGGCGAATCTCGCCGAGGTCCTCGCCGGGGCCTGATGCTTCACAAAACTGCTCATATGTCCGAGCTTCGCGCGAAGGTGCTTAGCGGTCAATTGCCGTGTTGGCGTGCGTAAGGGAGGGGAAAACCCGAAATCCGAAGTTCGAAATCCGAATGAACCCACGAGGCGGACCGCTGATTGGCGCTGATCTCCGCTGATTGTTTGTGTTGAAGGCGCCTCTGGAAACCGGGCCGACTGGGAGGGGGGGGACTTTTCAAGTCCCCACCGCTGGATGGGCACCAGTCGGTTCCGTTTCCCAAGCTTCGCCTACGGGACTTGAAAAATCCCGCTCCGGTCCATGCCGCTTCGGGTTCTCTTGGGAAATCAGCGGTTCCGCGAAGCGGTTGTGGAGTTTCGGATTTGCGAGCGCCAGCGAGCCAGCGTAAACACTCCATTCCCCCTCCGTCATGAGCATCCCCTCCAAACCGGCCAAACACCTCTACTTCATGGGCATCTGCGGCACCGCGATGGGCTCCGTTGCCGCGGCCTTCCGCGACGCGGGCTACCGGGTGACCGGCTCCGACTCCTCCGTCTACGATCCGATGAAGTCCTTCCTCGAGTCGCGCGGCATCTCCATCCTCGACGGCTATCGGGCGGAGAACCTGCCGGACGACGTCGATCTCTTCGTCATCGGCAACGCCCAGAGCCGCGGTAATCCGGAGGTCGAGGAGGTGATGCGCCGCAAGCTCCACTACGTCTCCCTCCCCGAACTGCTCCGCGAGGAGGTGCTGCGCGGGAAGCGGAACTTCGTCGTCACGGGCACCCACGGAAAGACGACGACCTCCTCCCTCCTCGCGTGGATCCTCGAGTCGGCGGGACGCCGCCCCGACTTCGTCATCGGCGGCATTCCCGAAAACCTCGGGCAAGGCGCGCGCTTCACAGGATCGGACCTCGTCGTCCTCGAGGGCGACGAATACGACTCCGCCTTCTTCGACAAGCGCTCGAAGTTCATCCACTACCTGCCCGAGCTCGTCATCCTGAACAACCTCGAGTTCGACCACGCCGACATCTTCGACGACCTCGACGCGGTGAAGAGAACCTTCGGCCACCTCGTCCGCCTCGTGCCGGAAAATGGGATGGTCCTCCTCAATGGCGACGAGGCCAACCCTCTCGAGGTCTTTGCCAAAGAGGGTCACTCCCCGATGAAGCGCGTGGGGCTCGGCCCGGACTGCGAGGCCCGCATCACCGACATCGACTACCGTCCCGACGGCACCGCCTTCACCCTCGAGGGCGAGCGCTACGAGACGGGGATGAATGGCGAATACAACGTCCGCAACGCGGCCATGGCCATCACCGCCGCCCGCTTCGCCGGGGTCGAACCGGACGCGATCCGCGCCGCCGTCGCCGCGTTCCGCAGTGTGAAGCGGCGGCAGGAGGTCCGCGGCGTCACCGCCCGCGGCATCGTCGTTGTCGACGACTTCGGCCACCATCCCACCGCGATCCGCGAGGCCATCGCCGGGATGCGGCGGCGTTTCGAGGGCGCGCGCCTGTGGGCCGTCTTCGAGCCGAGGTCGAACACGACCCGCCGACGCGTCTTCCAGGAGACCCTGCCCGAGGCCCTCGGCCAGGCCGACGGGGTTTGCATCGCCGCCGTGGCCCGCGCCGACAAGCTCGCCGAGGACGAGCGCCTCGACACCGACCTGCTCATGCAGACCCTCCGCGACCGGAGCCTGCCCGCTTTCTACGAGCCGGATGCCGACGCCATCGTCGCCCGGCTCGAAACCGAGGCCCGCGAGGGAGATGTCATCGTCGTCTTCAGCAACGGAGGCTTCGATGGGATTCACGGGAAATTGTTGGAAAAATTGTGATTTCTGTAAATTTCCAAACCAGCCGGAGGATTCTGGAGTAGCGTTGGCGGTTTGAACCCGCTGCCCCTTTTCCAGAAACTCGCCGTCGCGGTCGTCCTGATCGCGTCCGGCGGTGCCGCGTGGGCCGACGGGGAGCCTCGGGCTCATCCTTCCGAACGCATCCCTTCGCTGGAGACCGAATACGGGATCCGCCGCGACGGCACGGTCGTCTTCGAGCAGCGCTTCCGTCTCGGCGTCGCCGGCGTCGCGGTCCGGCGGGGACCGAGATTGAACTATCTTACGGTCTTTCAGGGGCCCGGCAGCCTTCTCCTCGACAACGAACTGGAGATCCTCGAAGTCCGCCGGGACGGCGAACCCGAGCCCTTTCACGTCGAGCGCAGCGAAGGATACCTGTCGCTCTTCGTGGGCGAGACCGACCGGCTGCTCGAGCACCGCGAGCACGTCTATCTCGTCCGGGGGCGCATGGAGGCCGACTGGCGGAAAGGGGAGGGGGACTTTTCCACCGTCTTCGATGTGGCCGGCCCGCTGCCGCTCCTGCCCATCGATGAGGCATCCGTCGTGATCCGCTTGCCCGAGGGCGTCGTGGCCACGCGCTTCACTCCCTCGCTCAGTGGCATCGAGCCTTCTGTCGGGCGGGAGGGACCCGCCTGGAATATGAAGAAGGATGGCCATGTCGTCACCGTGCGAACCACCGCCACCATGGGACCGAACCGGGGCTTCTTCGTCAATCTCGCTTGGCCCTCCGAGACCTTCGCGATGAAGAGCCATTGGCTGAAGGTGATGCGCCAGCATCCGAGACTGCCCCTCGCCGGGTTCTCCGCGACCTTGCTGGCCTGGGCACTGCTCCTGCTCCTGCGGCGCGCTTCGAGGAGGCGGGGCTGAAGGTGGCGAGCGGTGTGGCTTCGTCAAAGGT
>CAYSZN010000405.1:0-4277 GCA_964435425.1 uncultured Akkermansia sp.
CCTCCATGCCGCGGGCCGCGACCTCGAGACCGGCATCCTTGTGGGCCCACAGGACGAGGCGTCCCGTCGCATAGGGAAATTCCGCCTCGGCATGGCCATCGGCGATAAGCTTCTGCGGATACTCGTTGTCCGCCGACAGGAAGAGATCGAAGGGCGCCCGCTGGACGAGCTGGGCGTAGAAGGAGCCGCTCGAGCCATAAGTCGCCTCGATGGCGATTTCGGGATGCGTCTCCCGGAAGGCGGCGGAGATCTCCTCGAAGGCGAAGCGCATCGAGGCCGCTACCGCGACAGTGAGCTTGGCCGGGGCGTCGGCGGACTTCGTTTCCGAGGGCGCCGGAGCGCCGCAGGCGGCGAGAAACAAGGGGAGCAGCAGCAGGGGGATTCGCGGATTCATGGATTTCATTTAGAGGGAAAGGATCGCGCCGGTGTCGGCGGAGCCGTAGCCGGGCAGTTCGTCGAGGAGGCGACGGTGCTCGCGCGAGCGCAGGACGCTTAGAAGGGCCCGCACACGGGAATCGCCGAGGTTCGTATCGGCCACGCAGTAGTCGAGGAACTCCTCCCGCACCGGGCGGAAGGCGAGCCCCGCCTCCTCCGCGCTGATTCTCGCGCAGACGCCGGCCACCGCCCATCCATCACGGACCGATCCAGCGACCGCCGCATGGCCCGCGACGGCCCGGCCTTTGGGGAGCGCCCGGCCCTCGAGGAGCCCGTCGAGGCAATCGCGCGCTGCCGATCCTGGCTCGCGCAGCGCCCACATGCCTGTCCGCCGCAGGAGCGAGGCCGTCTGGGAACGACGGTCGGCAATCGGAAGGGCGATGCCTTCCTCCCAGGAGGCGGCGCGGAGAAGGTGGAAGCCGGAGCCAAGCTCGCGCGCGGCCACTTCCCGGTTCCGCTCCGGATTCTCCTTTGTCGAGAAATGCAATCCCGCCACATGCACGAGACCGCGCCGGAGCAGATCCAACGCCGCCATGCCGCCGCGTTCCAGCACGAGCAACCGCACACCCGCCGTTCGCGCCAGTTCCGCCGCGAGCAAGCCCGCCGCCGGATCGCAGCCCGCGAGCACCAGCGTCTCGTCGGCCAAGGCGGACCGGGCGGGCATTCCGCGCCCGGCCTGCCAGACGCCATCATGGGGAAAGGCATTTGTTGCCAGAGATTCCGCCGGATAGAGAAGATACCGCTCCCCGACCCGCGCCTCCCAGTAGCGCACCGCCTCGCCGCAGGGCTCCCATGCCCATTCCTGCCAGGAGCGTCCTTCGCCGAACAGCGCCTCCACCGGGACGCCCAGCGCCCGCGCCACGCCGAGCGCCGCTGTCACCGAGGGCGTCAGGCGTCGGCCTTCGATCGCGCTCAGCGTCGTGCGGGGAATCCCGGCCCTTTCCGCCAGCAGAGCCTGCGACCAGCCCAAAGACGCCCGCCGCAGCGCGACAGGATGGGGCGGTGGGAGGTCCTTCGACATGATCCTGCCATCATCTGACAGAATTCGGACCCGTCAACAGCAGATTCCAATAGCCCAAATGAGTCTTCTGGTTTTCATGATTTTAGGAAAAATTCTTTTGAACGTTCCTGTTCAAAGTAATACTGATAAGTTAAAGACTTGTGTTTCTTAGCTTCTCGGTTAAGTCATGAAAACTCGGATGACCCCTCAACCTCACCACTCCATTCCGGCGATGGTGCCCCCGGCCAACTGCTTCACGGTGCTGGTGATCGACGACATGCTCCCGAACCGAGTCCTCCTCGGGAAGGTTCTGAAGAACGCCGGCTACGGCGTGCTGGAGGCCAGCGACGGCCTCGCCGCGGTCGAGCTCCTCCGCGAAGGTGCCGTCGCGCCGGATCTCGTCGTCACCGACATCGAGATGCCCGGCATGGACGGCATCGCCCTGCTCGGGGAGATCCGCCGTCTCGACCTGCCCGTCGCGAAGGTCCCCGTCATCGCCGCGTCCGGCAACGCCGACGAAGCGATGCGCCGGAAGGCCCTCGCCGCCGGCTGCGACCTCTTCCTGACGAAGCCCTTCGACCTCGCCGAGCTCCGCCGCGAGATCGCCTCGCTGATCAAGGCCCGCCGCCAACCCGCCGCCGCCCGCCTGGACAGCCCGGTGCAGGAGACCGCCCCGAACCGCATCGAGCTGCGCCTCCGCGAGGCGAGCTGAGGGGATTCCGGCAGCAAACCGCTCCCTTCTTTGTCTCAATCCCCACCGGAACCGGGGCCGATCGTCGTTTTCTGGAACAGCACTGCGTCAATCCGAAGACATCAGGTCAGAACCAGCAGCCGCCTGCTAGTGCAGTCCCTGCTGCCGGGCCGCTGCGGCGATCCGCGGGGAGGCATCCCGTAGCTGTTCCACGATTCGCACCTTTTCGGGAAAGGGCATCTGACCACGCTGCCGTTTTTACTCTAGGATCCGTGCAGTGAACGGGCTCATGAACTCGGTTGATAGTTCTTGAATCTGCTCCAGGCATCATATCAGTCATGCCGATTCAAAATTCCCTCCAGCGGTGGCTCATGTCAGCAACGTTGATGGGCGAAGCGCGTGAGGCGTTCAAGACATTCCTCTCTGCGGGCCTCGCCATCGGCCCAGAGGGGGTGGACCGAGTGCCGCAAACGAAGGAGGTTGGAAACTGGTTCCATTGAACGTGGAGGATTCGAGTTGGAAGACGAATTTCAAAGGGCGCGCACAAGCCTAGGTCGATGATGGACCTCCCATCGAGAGCGGGAGCCGATCCCCTTTTTCCGTATCGCCGCGTGCTTGGACGGATCGCCGGACCCGCGTAACCTTCCCGCCTCCATGACGCGCCTGCCCTCCTGCCTCGCCCTCCTCGGCCTTGCCTTCTCCGCCTCCGCGCAGGAGGATGCCCCGCCCGACTACCGCTTCCGCTTCGACGTGCTCGCGGAAAATCTCCCGCAGCCCATGACGATGGAGGAGGCGCCGGACGGACGGATCTTCTTCATCGAGATCGCGGGCAAGGTGAAGGTCTTCGACCCGAAGTCGAGGCTCGTCTCCGAGATCGGCGAACTCACCGTGACGACGGCTCAGGAGAACGGGCTCCTCGGCATGGCCCTCGATCCCGAGTTCGCCTCGAACCAGTGGATCTACCTCCTCCATTCGCCGCCGGACTACGACGGCCAATACATCAGCCGCTTCACCCTCTTGGACGGCAGACTAGACCCTGTCTCGCGCAAGGATCTTCTGCACTGGCCCGAGCAGCGCGAGCAATGCTGCCACCACGCCGGAGCCCTGCGCTTCGGTCCCGACGGCTGCCTCTACGCCTCGACCGGCGACAACACGAATCCCTTCAACGACTCCGAGGGCTACGCCCCCATCGACGAACGGCCCGACCGCGGCCCTTGGGACGCGCAGAAATCCTCGGCCAACACGAACGACCTGCGCGGGAAGATCCTGCGGATCAAGCCCACTCCGGAGGGCGGCTACACGATTCCCGAGGGCAACCTCTTCCCTCCCGGCACGCCGAAGACCCGGCCCGAGATCTACGCGATGGGCTTCCGCAATCCCTGGCGCTTCGCCATCGATCCCAGGACCGGCTACGTCCACGTCGGGGACGTCGGCCCCGACGCGGGGCAGGACAAGGAGGAGCGCGGCCCCCGCGGCTTCGACACCGTGAACCAGCTCCGCGGGCCCGGCAACTACGGCTGGCCCTACTCGCGCGGCAACCGGGTCTATGTGGACTACGACTTCGCCGCGCAGATACCGGGGGCGGTCTACGACAAGGCGAAGCCGGCGAACCAAAGCCCCAACAACACCGGTCTCGCCGAACTGCCCCCGGTGCAGGCACCTCTGATTTTCTATCCGGGAGGCGAGTCGGAGGAGTTCCCCATCCTCGGCAAGGGCGGGCGCACCGCCTGCGGCGGCCCCGTCTTCCACTACGATTCGGCCTTCGAGAAAAGCGGCGGCTTGCCGGAATACTACGACGGGATGCTCCTCTTCTACGACTGGCAGCGTCCCTTCATCCACTGGGCGCGGTTCGACGACGGAGGGAATTTGCAGGAAATCCTCCCCTTCACCGGTGCGGCGCGGGTGGCGCAGGGCGACGACGACGGCAGCGGCCGGTTCCAGATCAAGCGCCCCGTCGATTTCCTCTTCGGGCGCGACGGAGCCCTCTACTTCCTCGACTACGGCGAGACCTGGGGGGCGAACCCCGATTCGCGCCTAGTCCGCATGAGCTACCAGCGCGGCAATCTCGCGCCGGTGACCAAGGCCACGGTCGTCCCGACGGCAGGACCGCAGCCGCTCGAGCTGGCCCTTTCCGCCGCCGGTTCCCTCGAC
>CAYSZN010000406.1:0-4259 GCA_964435425.1 uncultured Akkermansia sp.
GTGGCCACGCCCGCGACCCTCATCGACGTGCCCTACGGCGACCATTTCCGGCAAACGCTCGACGTCTGGCTCGCGGAATCGGACGAACCGACGCCGCTCGTCTTCTACCTCCATGGCGGCGGCTGGGCGGCGCAGGACAAGACGGACATCCACCAGCATCTCGACGTGCGCGGCCTGCTCGACGCGGGCCTCTCCGTGGTCTCGGCCAACTATCGCTTCCTCGCCGATGCGAACGCCGCGAAAGTCTCGCCGCCTTTGCAATGGCCGCTGCAAGACGCGGCGCGGGCCTTGCAGTTCGTCCGCTCGAAGGCCGTGGAGTGGAATCTCGACAAAACCCGCATCGCCGCGAGCGGCGTCAGCGCAGGCGGCTGCTCCGCGCTCTGGCTCGCGATGCACGACGACATGGCCGATCCGGCGAGCGGCGATCCCGTCGCCCGCGAATCGACCCGCGTCCTCTTCACCGCGACGAAAGCCCCGCAACCCTCGCTCGATCCGGCGGAGCTTGTCGAGTGGATTCCGAACAGCGAATACGGCGGCCACGCCTTCGGCTACCTCGAGAAGACGCGCCCCGGGTCCTTCGCCCCGTTCCTGACAAACCGCGACAAGCACCGCGACGACCTCCGCCGCTGGTCGCCGATGGCCCACGCCAGCGCCGACGATCCGCCCGCCTTCCTGCTCTTCTCCAAAGCCGACAAGCCGCCCGTGAAAGGCGAGCCGCAGACCGACCCCACCCACAGCGCCGTGCTCGGCCTGATGCTGCAAGACACCCTCGTACCCCTCGGAGTGGCCTGCGAGGTCCGCCATCCGCTCGACGGCAAAGCGCCGATTTCCCTTCAAGAACTGCTTATCGAAACCCTGACATCCACCCAGCCATGAAACGATCCCGCCTTCTCTCCCTCACCCTTTCCCTCTGTCTCTCCATCCCGGCCATCGCCGCCACCGCGTTCGATCCCATCCAGATCGGCGGACGCCGGGAGCTCTTCGCCGACCGCTTCCTGCTCGACCAGCTCAACGGCACGCGGCTCCAGATGCACGCTCCGCGCGACGAGGGGATCGCCTTCGAATTCGACAAGCCTTGGGAAGGGCTTTTCAGCGGCTACGCCACCATCGTAACGCTGGAGGACGGACGCCTGCGGGCTTACTATCGCGGCAAGGCCGTCGCCAACCGGGACGGCAGCGACGAGGAGATCGTCTGCGTCGCCGAGTCCGCCGACGGCCGCACTTGGACCAAGCCCGAGCTCGACATCCACGAAGTCATGGGCGCGGCGAAGAACAACGTCGTGCTGGCACAGACCGAGACCGCTGCCCACAACTTCAGCCCCTTCCGCGACGAACGTCCCGGCGTGCCCGACGACGAGAAGTTCAAGGCCTTCGGCGGCACGATGGAGGGAGGCGGTCTGCTCGCGTGGAAGTCGCCCGACGGATTGCGATGGCAGAAGATGGCGGAGAAGCCCGTGATCACCAAGGAAATGGTGCCCTACAAATACATGTTCGACTCGCAGAACGTGGCCTTCTGGTCGTCTGCCGAGGGCAAATACGTGGCCTACTACCGCGTCTTCGAGGACAACATCCGCCGCATCGTGCGCAGCGAGAGCGAGGACTTCTTGGTATGGACGCCTCCCGTCCTGCTCGGCTACCGGAACCCGGACATGAAGGCGCCCATCGAACATCTCTACACCAACCAGACACATCCCTACTTCCGCGCCCCGCATCTCTACGTCGCCGTCGCCGCCCGCTTCATGCCGGGCCGTCAGGTGCTCAGCGAAGAGCAGGCCAAGGCCATCGACGTGAACCCCGGCTACTTCAAGGACACCTCCGACGCCATCTTCATGACGACGCGCCCGGTCGAGGGCGGTGCCCATCTGGAAGCCTACGACCGCACCTTCCTCGAGGGCTTCATCCGCGGCGGCATCGGCGCGCGGAACTGGGTTTCCCGCACCAACTATCCCGCGCTGAACGTCGTGCCGACGGGGCCGGAGGAGATGTCGGTGTATGTGAACCAGGACTACGCCCAGCCCACCGCCCATCTCCGCCGCTATTCGCTGCGACTCGACGGCTTCTCCTCGCTGCATTGCGGCTATGCAGGCGGACACGCCATCACCAAGCCACTCGTCTTTGCCGGGCGCGAGCTGTCGCTGAACTTCGCCACCTCCGCCGCCGGTGGGGTGAAGGTCGGATTCGAGGACGCCGACGGCCAGCCCATCCCCGGATTCTCCATCGAGGATGCCGTGATGCAGATCGGCAACGAACTGGACCGCAAGGTCACTTGGAAATCCGGCTCCGACGTCAGTTCCCTCGCCGGAAAGACGGTGCGCCTTCGCTTTTCGATGAAGGATGCCGATATCTATTCATTCCAGTTCGTCGAATGAGAGGATGGGTAGGAAAATTAGTGGTAAGAAAATTTTTCCGAGCACCCTGTTTTGAAATTTTCCTACCCCTATTCCCCATGCCGGTCACCTGCCCCATCGCCCTATCTCGCATGGACACAGAGGAATTCGCCGAGCTGGACTATCACGTCATGGCCCGTGGCTTCGAAAGTCATCGTCAGTTGGGACGATTGGCCGACGAGTCGGTTTATCAGGCGGATCTCGCCGCCCGCCTGGAATCCGACGGCTTGAATCCTCGATGCGAAGTGCCAGTGCAGGTGTCGTATCGGAATTTTGTCAAGACCTACTACCTCGATCTGGTGGTCGACTCAAAAGTGGTCTATGAATTGAAAACGGTTCGCGGATTGGCCGAAGAGCATGAAGCGCAATTGATGAACTATCTGCTGCTCCTGGACGCCAACCGGGGGAAGCTGGTGAATTTCAGGAGCAAATCGGTAACATCCCGCTTCGTGAACGCGCCGCTCACCCTCGAAGAGCGGCGCGGCTTCCAAATCCACGCACAGCGATGGAAAGGTGGGGAGACGGTTCTGGATTGGATCGTCGAAATGCTCCACGACTGGGGGACCGCCTTGGAATTGCCGCTCTATCACCAGTCCACCGTGCATTTCCTAGGAGGTGACGAAAAGGTCGCCCGACTCCTGCCCATGCAGCGGGACGGCATCGCGCTGGGCAGCCAGCGATTCCATTTGATGGAGGACGGCAGCGCCTTCCGAATCACCGCCTACGGAACCATTCTGGAAATCTACGAAACCCAAGTCAGAAAACTCATCCGACACAGCCCGCTGAAAAGCATGCACTGGATCAACATCGGCTACCGCGACGTCCATTTCACCACCATATCGTGAAGTAACAGCTCGATCTTCCCAATCCACCTGTCTTGAAATTTTCCTACCACTAATTTTCCTACCCATATTCTCCATCATTCCAGCCATCCGCATCGCCTCCCCCAGATGAACAGCAAAGGGCTCGGGGAAATGGACCGCCACCTCATGCCCCGAATCTTCGAAATAAGGGGTAGGAAAATTAGTGGTAGGAAAATTTTCCCAATCCACCTGTTTTGAAATTTTCCTACCCATATCCCACCATGCCCGCCACCCTCCAAACTCGCTCCTCGCGCCGCCAGTTCCTCCGCACTGTCGGCGGAATGTCCGGTGCCGCCCTCGTCGGCCTCTCCATCGAAGCCCGCGCCTCCACCGCCAAGGTGATCGAAACGAAAGTCATCAGCCAAGTGCCGCAATATTACCACGGCTGGCCCACCCTCGCCCGGCGGAAGGACGGCACGCTGCTCGTGGTCTGCTCCGGCGGACGGCAGAAGCACGTTTGCCCTTTCGGTCGCGTGGAACTGATCGTGTCGCACGACGACGGCAAGACTTGGTCCTGGCCGCGCACTCTGCTCGACACCGACATCGACGACCGCGATGCGGGCGTGGTCGAGACGCCACAGGGCAGCCTGCTCGCGACGACCTTCACCTCTCTCTACTACGAGCAGTTCCTGACCCAAGCCGAAGGCGGGACCTTCAACCACTTCGTCACCGCCGAGACGCTCCCGGCGTGGAAGGCCGCCCACGAACGGGTCTCCGCCGAGGAACGGCAGAAGCTGCTTGGCGAATGGGTGATCCGCTCCACCGACGGCGGGCTCACCTGGTCGGCTCCGGTGCCCAGCATCGTCGGCAGCCCGCACGGACCCATCGCCCTGAAGGACGGCCGGATGCTCTATCTCGGCAAGGAAGCCTACACCGACGCCAAGCGCGTCGGCGCCTGCGAGTCCACCGACGACGGGCAGAGCTGGCAATGGATCGGCGGCATCCCGACGCGGGAAGGCGACGACGCGGCCAAGAACTACTGGGAGCTTCACGCCGTCGAGGCCGACGA
>CAYSZN010000407.1:0-4241 GCA_964435425.1 uncultured Akkermansia sp.
CTCCGGGAGGTCGATGGTGGTTTTCATGAGATCAGGATACGGGAAGATGGTTTTCCGTCAAGACGGGGGAGTTCCGGTGTGGTGCTGTCATGTGGTATCATCATGGTCACAGAAAATGGAAGGTAGCCTCACTTGCCTTGGTCGGCAGCCCCTCCAGTCTCGTCTGGAATCGGGGCTGCCACCGTTCGGGTGAAAGTGAATCTCAACCCTCGCCCGACGGCCCAATAGAGCGGCACAATCAAAATGGCCGTCGTCCAGAGATGATAGACCGCCATGTCGAATCCGAAGTGGAGCGAAGCGGGGAGTCCGAGGAGCAGAACGGCGATCAGGGTGCCGAGCAGGGCCAGCCCGAGGCCAAGGAGACCGGGAAAGAGGAGGGTTCTCGTCAGACCGGCGACGCGATGCTGGTCCAGTAGCCAGCAACCCCGCCACCAGAGGTAGGTCAAGGCGAGAAACGCGCCGCCGAGAAAGAGGGGAAAGGAGTCCGAGGCGCCTTCGGAGACACTGCGGTGCCATAAAGGGATGAGGACGGACACGAGCAGGAACAGGGACGCGAATCGAGCGGCGCTCATCCGGGGAATCCCCCAAGATTTCACGGAACGGGTGTAGGGGCGCAGCATGAAGACCGAGACCGGAACCGTTCCGAAGACAAAGCAAGTCCAGAGGAAGGCTGGATCCCCGAGCGTGCAGCCCGGACAAGCGAGCAGTGGAGCGATGGCGAGAGGACTCGGCATGGGGATGATGGCGGAAGCCAGTCTATTCCTTTCGGAAGATGGAGGGAAGAACGAAATCGGATGCCGGAACGGCGGAGTGGAAGCGGTGTCCCGCCGCTTCCACTCTCCCCACACTTTTCCCGTGACAATCCCGCCGCCCGCGCTTTGCTCCACGGCGTGAAAGCCCTCCTCCCCTCCGAACTCGGCGAACCCTTCTACGAAGGCTCGGTGCAGCGTCTCCACGCGGTGCCGGGGGACGATTCGATCATGGTCACGCGGACGACGTCGCGGGGCTCGGTCTTCGATGTGGGGGCGCTCTTCGAAATCGCGGGCAACGACGTGAACCGCGCCCTCTTCCGCCATGTCCTCTACTCCCGCCTCGGCGAGGCGGCGGTGTGGCGGCGGGTACGCGGGGCGATCGAGGCCGCGCCGGAGCTCGATCCGGCCTACCGGGCGGAGCTGCTCGGCCCCCTCCTCGAACGCTGCTGCGAGCGCGGCGCCCGCACCCACCACGAGGGCATGCTCGACGCCCTCACCGGCGAGGTCGTGCGCTCGGGCGTGCCGGCGAACCCGAGCGCCTGCAACGTGGTGCGCAAGTTCCAGATCCTGAAGCCGGAGCGGACCCGCTTCCTCGGCGCGCCGCTTTTCGACTACGCGAAATTCCCCCACGCCGACGGCTTCGTCGTGCCGTTGGAATACATCGTGCGCTTCGGGATCACCAGTGCCAGTTCGGTCTTCAAGAAATACGCGGCGATGGACGCGAGGGCGAAGGCGGCCTTCGAGCGCGAGCTCGGGGCGACGCGCCCCCTGGAGGCTTGGCAGTATCTAGAGCGGCCCATCAGCGATTTCACGAGCAAGTTCGAGCCGGAGGACCGCATGGTCAGCAAGCAGGAGGCCCTCGTCATGAGCGGCCTGAGCGGGGCGCAGTTCGCCGAGAGCGGTAAGCTCGCGGTGCTCGGCGCCTGGGCCGTGCGCGACCTCGTCGAGGAGATCGGCCTGCGCCTCTGGGATTTGAAATGGGAGTTCGCCAAGGACGGCGACGAGCTGGTCTTCGTCGATACCATCGACACCGACTCGATCCGGGCGACGATGGCGCTGGAGACGGCGGCGGGGCGTTTCGCGATCCACTACAACAAGCAAGCCATGCGCGACTACTTCGTCCTGCTCCACCGGGATTGGATCGCCGACATCGCCGAGGCGAAGCTGCTGGGGCAACGGGAGGGCGTCGCCTTCACCGAAATCCTCAAGGCCGGGCAGGCCGAGGGCCACTACGCCGCGACGCCGGAGGTCGATCCCGCCTTCCTCGCCCTGCAGGAGGCGAAAATGGCGGCGATCCGCGACCACCTCGTCGCCGCGGACGAAGCCGAGGCGGTGCGGGCGCGGCTGGAGGCGGCGGGGCGCGAGGAGTTGGCCTTCTACGAGGGACGGGGGGCGCTCGGGGAGCTGCGGAAAATCAACGGGGTTTAGTGCGGTCCAATCGAAGGGATCGGAGGATTTGACGAAGAACCGAAGTTCAGAAACGGATTCACCACCACGCGCCCTTGTTGCTCCGGCCATGAGTCCGCAGGCGTGAGCACATTGTGCCGAGGGGGACATTTGCGTGAATGGGTTGATTTGCCCTGAACGCGGTTTCGTGTCAGCCCGGCTTGCCCGGTGATTTCGCTAACTTCGCATAGAATGCTCCGCGCCCCTTCCCATGTGCCTCCACGGCTCCGGCGGCGACGAGTTCGGCGAACTTCGCTTTCAGCGTGGAGCGGCTGGCTCCGGTGAGGGCGACGGCTTGGGCGTTGGTAAGGGTTTCCCTTGTCTCGAAGAGGGCGCGAGCTGGCGGGCGAGGGGGGAGAGATGCGGACGGTTGGCGTCGAGGCGCTGCTGGAGGCGGGTGATCTGCTGGCGGATGCTGCGGAGGAAGAACATCAGCCAGGCGGACCAGTCGGCGTTGGTTTCCCGCCACGTCGTCTGGGTGCGGCGGAAGGGGGAGGGGAACCCGCGCTTGCCAACATGTAGCCCATAAGCTACATGTTGGCATGCGCGTCGAAAAGACCGATGAATACCGGGGCTGGCTGGAAGGTCTGAAAGACCTGCGGGGCCGAGCCCGCATCCTGATGCGGGTGGACAGGCTCATCCACGGCAATCCCGGCAGCCATCGCAATCTGACCGAAGGCGTATCCGAACTCAAGATCGATACCGGCCCCGGATACCGGGTCTACTACAAGCAGTTCGGCGACAGATTGCTGTTGCTGTTGATCGGGGGAGACAAATCCACGCAGCGGAAAGACATCGCCCGGGCCTTGCAACTGGCTCGAATCCACGAAGAAAAATGAAGACGACCACCATTGCCAAACAGACCCGCCGCGCCAAGAGCGCGAAACCCAGAACCACGGCCTACGATGTGGCCGAGCACCTGCGCACGCCAGAAGAAATGGCGGCCTATCTGGACGCTTGGCTGGAAGAGGCACCGGATGATGTGTCCGGCATTGCCCGCGCCTTGGGCGACATTGCCCGGGCCAAGGGCATGACGCAGGTCGCCAAGGATGCCGGCCTCAGCCGCGAGAGTCTCTACCGGGCGCTCAGCGAGGGCGGCAACCCGAGCTTTGCGACCGTGCTCAAGGTGGCGCAGGCGCTGGGGGTCCGGCTTCATGCGCAAGCGCTTTGACCAGCCAGTGAACCCCGCGACCTCCCGTAGTCCCTCGCGCACTTGGGCGGCACGTTCTTCAGATGCCGAGTTCCTTTTCGAGGTCTTCCAATGAGACGAAGTGTGCGCCCCGCCCCGCTTCTCGGTCCAATTTCACCCAAATCACGCTGGACACTGGTCCGACGACTCGGCGGGGATGCCTCGCCCCACCACCTTCGGCTGATCGGGCGTCCAAGCGCCGCGTCTTTCTCCGACCGGGCTGGCCTTCTACGAGGGACGCGGGGCGCTCGGCGAGCTACGGAAAATAAACGGGATTTAGCGCTCGTGGCCGGTTGACTCGACACGAATCCGGCATAGGGAAGGGGGAAACCGACCCACGGCAAGAACCCCTCGTCCACCATGCGGGAGATCTACGAAATCAGCGACCGCTTCATCGAGGCGGGGGACGCGAACGGCCTCCTCTACGAGCCGCTCGCGGAGGCCCCCACCTACCGCCGCACGCGCCGCTACGAAATCGAATTCGAGGGCGACAAGGCCGCCTTGGAGGCCTTCGTTCGCAAGACTCTCCTCGACGAGATCAGTCAGGAGCTTCACCAAGGCGAGGAACCGGCCTTGAAAGGATTCTCCTTCGCCCTCGACTACGGGATGAAGCCCGGTGCCCTCGACCTCGAAAAGGAGGCGATCCTGAACTACCACTGCGGCATCCCCGAGCCCGGTTTCGAGCTGAAGGAGCTCCGCATCCGCCAGCGCATCTACCTTTTCGGCGGCAAAGGCGACGAGTCGGACCGCTTCGTCCGCGACCTCTGCAACGCCGCGATCCACCAATGGAACGTCCTCCCCGGCCATGTCTGAACCCGCGACTTTGAATCCCCTCGAACGCATCGCCGAGGCGC
>CAYSZN010000408.1:0-4239 GCA_964435425.1 uncultured Akkermansia sp.
CCGCACGGCCCTACCCTTGCCTCGCGGCAAGTCCTTCCTTCGCAGACCTCTCCCCAACGGATGGGAAACTGCCGCATAGGTCAAATCTTGAGAGTCTCCCCGGCAGAGCCGGGGGTTTCCCTATTGGAAAATGACGCCCCAATCCGCTTGATCCCGTGCCATTCCCACCTGACACCGGAACACTCTCGGCAACGAAAAGGCCTCTCTTGTTTTTCGAGCCGGTTTCGTCTTGCTCAAATCGAGAAGAATGACTACAACGGGTCAATCCCTTGTCCTCGCTATGGATTTCCCACTCTTCGAAACTTCCTCGAACCCCCACCCAACTTGCCGGCCCATGAATCCTTGTTTCTCGATTCTTCTGGCCATCTCCTTGTTTGCGGTTGGAAAAGCGAACGCCGATGAAGGGATCTGGGGAGGGAAATGGGACGATTCCTGGCCAGTTTTCATCTTCCTGAAACGGGACGCCGAATCGAACACCTTCAGTGGGCGCTATTATTGGCTCGAGAATCTCAAGAAAAGCTCCTTCTCGGTCAGAGAGCTCCCGGAGGTCGCAGTGGTCGATGGATACTTTGTCGGAAAATTCTTGTCGTTCAAGCTGGACAGCAAAAAGGGAATGGTCCATGGAAACTTCAGGAAGCCCCGGATGGCCAACCTTGTGAGGATCCACGGTCCTATGCCAACGGTGGAGGAATGCGATGAAGTGCTGGCCAAGTACGGATGGAAACCTGGGGCGATTCCTGCCGACGAAGCTCTGGAGCGGATCAAACAATGACGCCGCGGACGAAAGGCTTGCGAGACGAGCGGATCCAGAAGCCGGAGTTGCCGGAGCTTGGAAGCTGGAACGTTGCCGGAGTCAACAGGATTGGATCGGCGGATCAACCCTCTTGCCGAGGAAAAGGCGGATGCCTCTTGGAGTTCCGTCAAGAATTGTCGCCTGTCCCGAATGGCACGGAATGAAGCGGATGCAATGATCGTCCGATGGAGCGTCCGCGTCGGTTGGCCCCTGCTTCCGCGACGGACGCCCCAGCGGCGCGTCCCTACCGCGCTTCACGCCAAACGCCCGCTACTCCGCCCGCGCCTTGGCATGGTCGAGGAGAACCTGCTCGGCCAGCTTGACATGCCTGGCGCGGGGATTCGTGCTCCAGCCGCTGTAGGCGTCCATGTAGCCCACCCACAGCTCGCCGGGCGTGGCCTCCAAGAGGTAGGGATAGGTGGCGCTGCCGCGCACGACGGCAAGGGAGGGGCTCCAAGTGCGGCCGTCGTCGTCGGAAAGGGCCAAGTGAAGCTGCCGCCGCTGATGGACAGCGGGATTCCACGCCATGGCGAGACGACCGTCGCCGAGCCGGATGACATGGGCGGGGGAATGGCTGCTGTTGATGCCCGTGGCCTTGGCCTCGCTCCAAACGAGGCCGCCGTCCTCGGAGAAGGACTCCCAGAAGAACTTGCGCGAGGTGCGGATGACCATCCACAGGCGCTTGTCCTCCAGTTCCACCACGCAGGGCTCCAATGCACCCTCGTGGTCGCCCGCGCCGCCGATGTCGAGGGAGTTGCCGAGCTGCCAGGTCTTGCCTCCGTCGGCGGAGACCGCGGTGCGCGAAACGAGCCGCCCCGGCTGCGCCACGTAATGCGAAAAGGGCACCACGAGACGCCCGTCGTGCGTTTCCTCCGCGCCGTTGGTGGAGCCGGTGTAGCCTTCAAAGACCATCTGCGGCTCCGTCCAGGTGCCGCCGTCGTCCGCGCTGCGCACCGTCCACAGATCGCTGCGGGTGTTGGCGGTGGGATTGCCCGTCGCCTTGTCCCAGGCGTGCTGTTTGTAGCCGAGGAAAAACAGGTGGATGACGCCGTCGCGCGTACGATGCGCGGTGGGGTGCGCGGCGCGCCCCTGCGGCAGGCGCGTCAGCTCGCGCTCGGTCTCCCAAGTGCTGCCGCCGTCCCGCGTGACGCGACCGGCGATGAAGCATTCCCCCGGCTTGCCCGCGTAGCTGGTGGGCGTGGAATAGACCGACATCACCGAGCCATCGCCCAGCTTCACCAAGGCGGGGCCCAGCACGGCGGGTCCGGCGGCATCATGGGTGATGTCCGTGGCATGGGGGCTGACTTCGTTGATCTCGCCGCTGGGCGTCCAGACCGTGCCGGGCTTGCGGACGAAACGCGGGTCGGCGGAGGCGAGGTGCTCCACGAGCCGCTTCGCCACGAGGCGGTGTCCCGCATCGCCCGGATGCATGCCGTCGGGGCACAGCCAGCCGGGCTTGCGCTTCGGCAGTTGGTCTGCGGCCTTGAACGCGGCGTAGACATCCACCAAGTCCACCGATTCCTCCCGCGCCAGTTCACGCACGGCTTCGGCGTAGTCGCACAGCAGCACATTCATCCCGTCGGGATCTTCGGGCAGGTAGGGTGCGCTGCCGTAGAGCTTCCTCAGAGAGTCGGTCCAGAAGATGGGGTTGGGCGTCATCAGCACCACTCGCGCGCCGCTTTGCTTCACCGTGCGCAGCATCTCGCGGAGATGGTCGCGGTAGGCCTCCAAGGGAACGCGCGGCCCGGTGGCCGGTGGCTTCTTCCACACATCCACGGCGGAGTCGTTGATGCCGAACTGCATGATGACCACGCTGGGTCCATGGGCCAGCACATCCTGGTCGAAGCGGGCTTTCGCGTTTGCCGTGGTGTTGCCTCCGATTCCGGCATTGACCACCTTCACGTCCCCGCCCTCGAAGGACAGCTCCTGGCCCAGCAGCGTGGCATACACCTCCGTTTCGCCGCGCGGGGCGGTGGTGGAGTCGCCGAAGGCCACGATGACGGGCTGGGACGCCAGCGCTGCCTGAAAGGAGAGCGCTGCCAGCAAGAGAGAAAAAACGTTGCGGAATGCGAAAGGGGTCGAGGGAGCCATGTCACGGAAGGATGCCGGATTTCGCGGAGGAAAAAAGCCTTTGGGGAGAGGCCGGGAGGAGACAGGGCCTGATGGAACCCATCGCAGGGTAGAATGGCCCGATTGGCCCCTTTCCATCAAGACATTTCGTGCTCGCAAACACGGGATGCCAACCGGCCCACCAGCAAGCGCCGCATTCACAGGACCTCCAATCTCTCCCCTGCCTTCGGCGCGGCTTGGTGGACGAGCGGATCCAGGAGCCAACGTCCGGGGTAACGTCCGAGTTCGGAGTCAGCCCCGGTGCTTGGGATTTGAAATCTCGCCGGAGTCAACAGGGCTGGATCGACAGATCAACCCTCTCGTCGAGGAAAAGACGGATGCCGCTTGGAGTTCCGTTGAGAATTGCCGCCTGAGATCGGTAACCAGTGTTGCAGAAGAGGCTTATCGGTTGTTTGAAATTGGTTCCCTGCCCCGCCTGCCCGGCCCGCTTGCCTATACGTTCCTACTTTTGCACCTTCTCGCTGCGGCGCAGCCGCTCGGCGAGCCATTTCGCGGTCTCGTCGGCGATCACTTTGTAGCCGGCGAGGTTGGGATGGCGGTCGCCGAACCAGCCGGGCAGATGGCCGAGGAGGTCGTCGAGCTCGTCGTCCATCACCACGACGCGACCGTCGATGACGCGGGGCTTCACGAGCTCCTGATACTGCGGCGGCACCTTCTCGACGGGGAAGCGGCGGTAGTTGAGCAGGTTCGGCCCCTTGGCCAGCTCGGCGGCGTAGCGCGAATGCAGGTCGAAGACCTCGAGCCCCTCCTCGGCCGCCACGCGGAGGACCAGGCCGTTGATCTCGGCCGTCGCCTCCTCGTCGAAGAAGGGGATCACCGTGGTCGGCACGATCCGCGCCGCCGAGTGGTCGCGGCGCAGCCGGGCGATCAGGTCCTTGAAATCCTTCGGGAAATTCTCGGGGAAGTCCTCGCGCTTGACCAGGTCGTTGATGCCGTAGCGGATGAAGATCCAGTCGAGGCCCGGCAGCGTTGGCACGATCTTGTCGTAGCGGCCCGTGTCGAGGAGGCGGTGGATCGATTCGCCGCCGACGCTCCGGTTGATGACCTGGCAGGGCTTCAGATCGCCCTCGGCGGCGAGGAACTGCTCGATCATCGTCTTGAGATGCGGTCCCTCGGGCTTCATCTGTCGCAGGATGCTGCCTCTGGAGGTGCTGTCGCCGAGCAGGAGGATCTGGATCTTGCCCTCGTGCTCCGCACGGAGCGGGGAGACGGCAAGCGCCACGAAAAGCAGACAAAGACAGAAAAGGGAGCGTTTCATTTTTCCAAAGCGAGAATGAGCGCCGAACGTTACTGCTCGGAATTTCCCCTTTCAACCC
>CAYSZN010000409.1:0-4224 GCA_964435425.1 uncultured Akkermansia sp.
CACTTTGCCTCGAAGAAGCAGTCATGGAAATGACCCGGGAAGGCTGAGAGCCTCCCGTTGAGAGGAGGATGTCCGGAGGGACAAGGGCTTCTCAGGCTCTTGTCCCTCTTTGCGTTCCAACTGGGCTTTTGATGTTGCTCGATTTCAGATGTGGATTTTAATAAAAATTATGGATTTCATGAATATTTAAGATAATTTCTATCAATGTGTTTCAAACCATCCGGTTCAGCGCCCTTTTTCCGGGAGGGAGGCAGGCCTCGCGTCGTCGCCCTTGCGGCGTCGTTGGGAATGCTTCTGGCCTCGTCCGTCCATGGCGAGAGGCCGATGCTGGTGGCCGAGCCGATTTCTGACCGGGACGCCGTCCGCAGTCCTGCTGCGGTCATCGCGAAGCCCTACGAGCCCGCGTCGCGCCGCGAGTGGAAGGCGGGCGCCGAGATCGCGGCCGAGTCGGAGGCCTTCCTGAAAGGCGCGACCTTTGGCAGCCTGCGGGGGCAGGCCTCCTCCCTCGCCGGGTATTTCGGACGCAGCGGCGGTCTCCATCGCGAAGCGTGGTGGAACGGAGACGTGCAGGGGCACGTGCTCGATCATTCCGGCACCACCCTGCGGCTCGGCCTCGACGAGATCTACCGCCGCACGCTGGCCCATTCGAACCGTCTCAAGGTCCTCACCGGCCTGCCGCTCATCCGCGAGACGGCCGTCGCCGAAGCCGAGGGCGAGTTCTCCCCCGAGCTCTATGCCCAGTCCCGCTACGACCGCAGCGTGGAGCCGAGCGGTTCCATGATCGAGCGGCGCGTGCCCGGCGACCCGCTCCGCGACCGCGGCTGGTCTCTCGAGAGCGGCCTCCGGAAAAAGACGCGCACCGGCGCCGAAGTCGCCCTGAAGCAGCAGCTTTCCCAGGAGAGCAGCAATGCCGACTACTTCGTGCCCCGCGAGCAGGGCCGCGCCCGCATGACCCTGTCCGTGATGCAGCCGTTGCTGAAGGGCGCCGGCAAGACCTACAACCGTTCCCTCGTCCAGATCGCCAAGCTCGAGACCGACAGCGGATACAGCGAGTTCATCGGCGAGCTGGAGAACCATCTCGTCGAGGTGAACCAGCTCTACTGGAGGCTCTACCTCGCCCGCGGCGTGCATCTCGAGAAGCGCCGCCTCGTCGCCGAGACCGAGCGCATCGTCGCCGAGATCGAGTCGCGCGGCGACCTCGACAGCATCGCCAGCCAGCGTTCGCGCGTCCGTTCCGCCCTCGCTTCCCGCAAGTCGGATCTCGTCCGGTCGGAGCTGGAGATCAAGAACGCCGAGTCGCGACTGCGGACTCTGGTGAACGACCCCGCCTTCGTCGCGGAGAAGGTCGGCGAGATCGTCCCCGGCGACCTGCCCATCGCCACGATGGAGACGCCCAATTTCGAGAAGAGCGTCTCCGAGGCCCTCGCCCTGCGGTCCGAGATCCGCATGGCGGAGAACCAGTTCCGTGCCGCCGACCTGCGCGAGCTCGTCGCCGCGAACGAGAAGCGTCCCACCCTCGACTTCGTCGGCGAGATCGGCACCTCGACCCTGCGGGGGAGCGGCGACTGGACCGGGGCGTTCAACGACCAGTACAACGGCGGCGAGCCGACCTGGGGCGTCGGGCTCGTCGCGAGCGTCCCCCTCGGGCGCAAGGCCGAAAAGGCGAGGCACCTGCGCGCCCAGCTCGAGGCCCGCCAGGCGAAGGACCAGCTCCGCGCGGCCATGGACGAGGTCCTCCTCGACGTGCAGATCGCCCACCGCGAGGTCGTCACCGCCTGGCCCGACACCCGTGCCAAATGGGAGGCCGCCATGGCCGCCGACCAGGAACTGTCCGTGCTGTCCGACCGGCGCGAGATCGAGACCGCCGAATCGGGCACCAGCCTCTATCTGGAAAAGCTCCTCGATGTCCAGCAGCGGCGCGCCTTCGCCCGCGAGGATTTCCTCGCCGCCCTCGCGACCTACAACGCCGCGCTGACCAACCTCGAGCGGGCCAAGGGCACCTTGCTCCAGCAGGAGGAGATCGGCGTCCGCCGCACCGAGGATGACCGGCACCTGCCCCTCATCGAGCTCGTCAAGGACGAGGCCACCGCCCAGGCCAAGGCCGTCTATGACATCTACAAGTGAACCCTCTCCGGTCCCGCGCCCGACCCTCTTCGACCATGACCGCTTCCGCGACACAGACGCCGCCCCGCCCGTCCGGACTCGGCGAGCAGTGGAGCCGCCTGCGCCGGCAGTATGCGGTCGAGGGCTACCTGCACGGGCTCGGCCATGCCGCCGTCTCGCGCCTGCTGCCGGACCGCAAGGGCGCCGCCTGGGACGACCGCGCCATGCTCGAGGCGGTGAACAAGCTGTCCCCGCGCTTCGCCATCGTCCCGACCGACCAGCTCGCCGCCCACAGCCTCCGCCTCCGCGACGAGCTCCGCTCCGGCCGGCCCTTCGCCGAAGTGGTCTCCAGCGCCTTCGCCCTCGTGCGCGAGTCGTCGAAGCGGATCTACGGACTCTACCACCACGACGTGCAGATCCTCGCCGGCCTCGCCATGTGCCGGGGAGCCATCGCGGAGATGGCGACAGGGGAGGGGAAGACCCTCGTCCAGTCGCTCGTCGCCTACACCTTGGCGCTGCACGGACGCGGCGTGCATGTCGCCACGGCGAACGCCTACCTCGCCGAGCGCGACCAGGAGGCCTCCGCCGAGCTCCTCCGCTTTCTCGGCCTCGCCACCGCCCTGCTGCCCGAGCGCGCGCCGGCCCACGAGAAGCGGCTCGCCTACGCCGCCGACGTCACCTTCGGCACCGGCACCGAGTTCGGCTTCGACTACCTGCGCGACCAGCTCGAGCGCTTCCGCGTTCCCGGCCCGAAGCTGGGCGAGCGCTTCGCCCGGACCGTGCTCGACCTGCCTCCACCGGAGGAGGCTCTCCTCGCCCAGCGCGGACTCGTCTACGCCGTGCTCGACGAGGCCGACAGCATCCTCGTCGACGAGGCCTCGACCCCGCTCGTCATCGCCACGAAGGAGGACGGCGTCCACCGCCATCCCGCGCCCTTCCTCGTCGCGCACGATCTCGTCGTCCACCTGCGGGAGTCCGAGGACTACCTGCCCGGCGACGGGACGAAGCCGCCCCGGCTCACCGAGGCCGGCGAGCGGCGGATTTCCTCCGGCGAATTTCCCGTGCCGTGGAACGACCTGCGCCGACCCTGGAAGCGCTACGTCGAGAACGCCCTCGCCGCGCGCCATCGCTTCCATCGCGACGTCCACTACGTCGTGCAGGAGGGAAAGGCCGTCATCGTCGACGAGTTCACCGGACGCGCCCGTGCCGAGAGCTCGTGGAAGGACGGTCTCCATCAGGCCGTCGAGGCGAAGGAGGGGCTCGAGATCCAGGCCGAGTCGCAGTCCGCCGCGGGGATTTCCCGGCAGCGTTTCTACCGCCTCTACGAAAACCTTTGCGGCATGACCGGCACCGCCATCGACTCCGCCGGCGAGCTCTGGGAAGTCTTCCGGCTTCCCGTCGTGCCCATTCCCCGCCACCGCCCCAGCCAGGCGAAGACCCTGCCGTCCCGCGTCTTCGTCAGCGAAGAGGCGAAGCTCCGCGCCATCGTCGCCGACATTGCCTCGCGCCGCGCGGCCGGACAGCCCATCCTCGTCGGCACCCGCACCATCGGCAACAGCGAGCGGCTCTCCGCCGAGCTGGAGCAGGCGGGCATCCCGCACCGCCTCCTCAACGCCCGGCAGGACGCGGAGGAGGCCGCCATCGTCGCCGCCGCCGGCCAGCCCGGAGCCGTCACCATCGCCACGAACATGGCCGGGCGCGGCACCCACATCCACCTCGGCGACGAGGTGCTGGCGCGCGGCGGCCTCCACGTCGTCGCCCTCGAGCTCGAGGAGTCGCGCCGCATCGACCTGCAGCTCACCGGACGCGGAGCGCGGCAGGGCCAGCCGGGATCGAGCCAGACCTTTCTCTCCGCCGACGACTTCGTGATCCGCCGCTACCTGCCCGAGGAGGCGCAGCGCCTCGTCGCCGCCCGCGCCGACGAGAGCGGAGAGGTCCGCGGAGGCCGCTGGGAGACCCTCTTCCACCGCGCCCAGGCCCGGGCCGAAAAGACCCGCTACGAGACCCGGCAGGGCCTCCTCCGCCACGACGAGTGGCTTTCCGAAACGAAACGACGCCTCTGACCCCGCCTTTCCCTCCCTCGCATGAGAACCCCCTCCCTGGTCTCCGCAATCCTCCTTC
>CAYSZN010000410.1:0-4201 GCA_964435425.1 uncultured Akkermansia sp.
CCAGCCAAGCGTCGCGCCAACATAATGCAGGCCGCCCGTGGCAACCCAAAAGACGACGACCGACACCACGACCGCGATCCCCGCCAGGGCCAGCAGCACCGTCAGCATCGACTCCGGACGCGTCGTTCTTCGCATCAGCACCGAGGCCAGCAGGGATCCCATCGCCAAGCTCAAGAGGAAGGTCGCCAGCACCACGGAGAACGTAAACACGGAATTCTGCAGCACCTGGGCGAACATCCGGGTCCACATCACCTCCAGCCCCAAGGTCAGAACCCCCGAAACGAAGGCGAGCGAAAGCACCCATCCTCGCGGCATCGATGCCTTCTCGGGCTTCCGGGCCTTCTTTGCCTTCCCGGGCTTCTCGGCGATTTGGGCAGGCAAGGCCGCGCCCCGGCCGATCCACGCGCTGACGGCCGCGATTGACAGCGACACGCCGATCCACAGCACATAGGCGTTGCGAAACCCCAAGGTGCTCGGCAGAAGAAACCCCGCCAGCAATGCCCCGGCAATGCCGCCAACGGTGTTCGTCGCATACAACAGGGATCCGACGCGTCCCAGCGATTCCCCCGAACGAATCAAATACTGCCCGAGGAATGGCAGGGTTCCTCCCATGCAAAAGGAGGGTGGAACCAACACGATGAACGACAAACCAAACTTCGCCAAAACCAAGGTCGGACCGGGCCCTCCGCACGCCTGATAGATCGAGGCATAGATGGCCCCATACCAGTGAAGCAACACCAGATACAATCCCGCCGACAGGGCGATGCCAAGCTCCAGCACGGCATACCCGAGCAAGGGCCGGGTCGACCGTTCCGCAACACCGCCCAGCGCCCAACTCCCCAGTGCCAGACCAAGGAAAAAGGCCGCCAAGGTCACGGCGGCGGCGCTCGAAGTGCTGCCAAACAACAGCGAAAGCTGCTTCAACCACAGAACCTCATAGGCCAGACCGGCGGCACCTGACAAAAGACAAAGCGCAAACAAGGCGGCAATCAGCCGGGGCGAGATTCCATGGTTGGAATGGGAGCGTTGGTCCGAGGACATCGAAAATCAGATCATTGGGCAAAAACACCAGTAGGCATTGGTTCTGCAATGGACAATGAGCAAGCTTGGACCGGGTTCATTTCCGGGCCACGGTTCGCATTTCGGAGTCAAATTTGCGCAAATCATTGCTAATCGCGGCTCGTGAAAGCGAGCCTGCGAGCAGCCGCTTCATCAGCCCGCGCAAATGCCGGAGATCCTCACGGCTCGCCCGGGCTTCCTCCTGCCGGTAGCGCAGACGCTCATAGGTGGCAAAGAACTCCGCCAGCCGGTCCGCATCGAAACATCCCGTTCCTGCGAGACGTTCGTGAAGCGCTTGATAGGGTTCGTGAGGAGGAGTCGGTATGCCCAAGGACTGCAAACGCCTGCATAGCCGACCATAAAGCGCACCGACCCGGCAAGAGGAACCGCCATTGGCATGGTGCCTCGCCCGGATCAGCACAAAAACGACAGACAGGGCGACCGAGCCGAACAGCAGGGCCGCCGCCAGAAGGTAGCCCGTGCCCTCCTGGAACAGGCTCTGCTGGCGGCTGCGGTCGTAGTCCGTCACCAACGAAGACCAGAGAGTTCTGGACATGCCGATCCACCGGTCGAGAGAGAAGCCGGACGCAGCGGATTCGGAGGGCACCTCGGTCGCCTCGCTGCCATTCTGGTCCAGCAGGCGCAACTGAGCCGGATTCAACAGCGACCGCCAGTCGCCGGCCGTCTCCCCTTGGGAAACGAGCGGCTCGTTATGGTTCAGGACGGACATCTCCTCTGTCGGGACGCTGCCCGTCAACACCCGCTCTGGAGGAATCGCCGCCGTCGGATCGATACGCAGCCAGCCATGCCCTTCGACCCAAGCCTCGACCCAGGCGTGCGCATGGTGCTGCCTGACCATCAGCGTTTTCCTGTCGGGGCTCCAATCTCCCCCGTGATAGCCCGATATCATTCTGGCAGGGACCCCCGCAGCTCTCAGCAGCAAGGTCGTTGCCGCCGCATAGTGCGTGCAGTATCCATAGCGCCCCTCGAAGAGGAACTGGTCGATCGGATTGGATCGGTAGATGGGTGCGTTGAGCGTGTAGTGGAAGCCTTCCTGCGAGAAGAAGCGCAGGATCTGCTGGATGATCCTCTGGTCGGCATCTCCCTTCTCCTCGTACTCCGCCCTCAACCGTTCCCCCATCTGGCGGGCCTGTCTCGCCATCCCCGATCTGGAAGGCAATTGCAGGGCCTTCCGATAGACCCGCTCCGGATCTCGCGGCGTCCGGATGCTCAACGCGGAGGTCATGCGGTATTCGAAATCCGAACCGAAGCTCCCGTGGGGAATCAACTGATAGTCCTCCGTCAAGGTGCTCGACTCGATTTGCGCGACGGGCAGATCCAGAGCGATCAGCCAGTTGTCGGATGCCTCCATTTTGGAGATCCGATACGTCACGGTTTTGCCGGCCCTTTTGACGAGCGACTGAACGCCGGATTTCACTGGAACGGGCGGGGCTTCCGCGGACTCCAGACGCCCGCGCTCCATCGGATGATGGGGGTAGTGGTCGCTGTCCCAGTGGATCCCATCGGTGAAGTGGAAGACCGTCCCACGCCAATACAGGCTGTATGGATCGGGGGCCGGGCCGTCGAAGGTGGCCTCGAAGGCGAGTTCGTCCGACTCGGACATGGGACCCAGCCGATCGAGCCGGACCTTGTCGGGAACGCCCGACAAGGTGGGAGCCTTGGAAGAGCCCCATTGCAGGAAGGGCTGTTCGATCCTGGGGATCCCGTAGAACAGGACCACCGCCAGAGGCAATGCCTGGGCGAGCAGCCGAACGCTTTTTCCCAGAGACCTCCCGACCCCCGGGTCGGGCGTCTCGGAGGCGCAGAGGAATCCGGTCAACCCGATGAAGCAGCACAGATAATAAACCGCCCATAGGGCGCTCCCCCCCTGAAAGAAGAACAGGAGGGAGCAGAGGTAGCATGAGATGGCGAAACTGCGGTTCCCTTTCCGATCGAAGGTTTCCAAAGGCTTCATCGCGACCATCAACACCGCCAACGCAAATCCCAGCCTGGGGAGGCCCAGCTGCGGGATGACGGCCGACAAGGTCGAAAGAACGATCAGGATCACGCCGATCGTTGCCAACTTCGAGAGACGCGACCTGCGACACGTCAGATAGAGGCCTGCCGACCAGCATATTACGCAGAGCAGGGCAATGGCCACCGGCAAATGGAGCAGGTGGGGAAGGACGACGAGGACCGAGAGCGATAGCACCCAGGCGTCCTTGGATGGCGGTGGTGCCCAGTGGCGGAGGGGCATCGAGAGGACGTGCATTTGCATTCTGTCAGGCCACGGTCAGCGTTTCCAGACACCTTCGGTAGTGATCGTCGCCAGACGCCGTTGCAATGGTTCGCCCCCGGAATCGCAATCCATAGGCTTCCCGGCGGCGCTGCCTCTCGACCACCCAATAGCAGAGCTGCGAACGAAGCTCCTCGTCCGAAAACAAGGGCAGGCAGTCTCCATCGAGGCAGAGGCCATTGCCCGAGGACACCGATCCGGAGTCCAGAAAGCGCTTGCGCATGCGCTTTCCGGTCTTGGCGTAGGTCTTCCAGCAGACTCCGGAAAGAGTGTCCCCGTTTTGCCAGGTTTCCAGCTCGTCGAAGTCCCCACCCGCCGCCACCCGGACCTTCCCAGGAGACGGCTCCGAGTCGGCCAGGTAGTCGATCGGCGCGGGATAGACCAACCCCGAGGTCGCCAGTTCGTCGAAGCGAACCGACCAATTCAGCATGCCTATGGGGTAGGAGCTGCGGATCTCAAGCGACTCCAGTTGGAGGTATCCCCGCTGCTGTGGCGGCAATGTTAGCGCAAATTCCAAGGCCCCATGGGACCGCTCGAGCGAGCAAGCGCCTCGACCTGTCTCGCTGTCCACAACGATTTCCAGCGATGCGCCCGGAACCGGAAAGCGCGACGCCAGCAGCCCGCGCACATGGACGCGCTCGCTGGCGAAGGCGTTGTCGAGTTCCAACTGCGCAAGCCTCAGAGGCAGGAGGTTCAAGGCTCCGTTGACAAAGGCGGTCACGAAGAGCGCGAGGAGAATGGATGCAAGCAGGACCGCAACGCTGTTGTTCCCGTTGATGGCGGCGACGAGGGCGAGGACCAGGGTGGCCAGGAAGGCGACGCCCATCCCGCTTGCTTTCACAGAGA
>CAYSZN010000411.1:0-4171 GCA_964435425.1 uncultured Akkermansia sp.
GGGAGGACCGCGGAGCGGAGTTGCTCGCAAGCCTGCGTCAATTGCGACAAGGGACCGTCAAGGGGGAAAAGAGGCTTCGCCGGGCATCTCCGACCGGTTCCGCCGCGTAGACACGGGGTGCATTCGCGTTGACATCCCCTGATTTGAAGCTTCCTTCCCCCGCAGCATGAGCGCCGATACATCCGATTCGACCAACCCCATCTCCAAGATCATAGGGAACGTGTTTCTCTTTCTGGTTCCCGGCGCACTCATCGTCATGCTCGGCATTGTCGGCGTGTCCTTCGTCACAGGGATGAGGAAACCCGTCAAGGAGTCCGAAGCCTCCGCTCCGGTGGCCGCCGTCGCCGCGCCTGCCGCGCCCTCTCCGGCGGCCACGCCCGGCGATCCGGCTCCGGCCGCGCCTGCGGGAGGAGGTTCCGCCGGCGGTGTCGATCCCGCCGTGATGGCCCTCGGAAAGGCCTCCTACGCCACCTGTGCCGCCTGCCACGGCCCCGACGGCACCGGGCTCAAGGTCGGTCCCGCGCTGATGGCTCCCAGTCTCGTCGGATCCCAGATGCTGCTCGACGATCCCGACAAGTCCCTGCTCGTCGTCCTCAAGGGCATCGCCAAGGAGAACATGGACTTCATGGGCGTGATGGCCCCGCTGGGCGCCGCCCTCGACGACGAGAAGCTCGCTGCCGTCCTCACCTACACTCGCAACGAATGGGGCAACAGCGCTCCCGTCGTCACGGTGGAGCAAGCCGCCGGTGCCCGCGCGAAATTCCAGGTCCTGGACTTGCCCGCCGGAGTGAAGCGCGCCGAGATCGATTCCGTCGTCGCGGCCCACAAGTGATCTGGTTCCGGGGTCGGGTAGGGCGGAATTCTTTCCGCCTTTCGCTGGGCTTGGAGAAGGCGGAAAGAGATTCCGCCCCACGCATGAGCGCTCGGTCCGACGAAGGTGGGGCGAGGCGTCCCCCTGCCGAGCCGTCGTTGGGCCAATGTGCCCCGCCAGCGCAGGCGCGTCGAAGGCGAAGCTATGTAGCCGAGGCCATTGGTCTCGGTCGAGCGTCAAAGGGACATCCGCCGACGCGGCTACAGCGCTAACGCGCCCTCACGACGTAGCGGCTCACGCCCCACCCGGCTGCCGCCAGAACCGATTTGACTTCAGGCCGCGTAGCGTTGCTCGCCGCCGACGTAGGTGGCGACGACCTCCAGACCCGGAGTCAGGAGGGTCAGGTCGGCGAGGAGACCCGGTTGGACGCGGCCTCGGTCGGCGAGGCGCAGGGATTTCGCCTGGTTGGCGGAGCAGGTCTTGGACAGCTCGTTGAGAGGCAGTCCGGTGAGCTCGGAGACGAGGCGGAGGGCTTTGTCAAAGGTGACGATGGAGCCCGCGAGGTTGCCGGCCGGGATGCGGGCGGCTCCGTCCTTCACGATGATCTCGCCGTCGTGCAGGGGATAGCGCCCGTCGCCGAGATGGGCGGCGGCGATGGAGTCGGTGATCAGCATGAGCCGGTCGCAGTTCCGGTGCTTGAAGACCAGCCGGATCATGTCGGGGCAGAGGTGGATGCCGTCGCAGATCAGCTCGATCATCACGCTGTCGTCGAGCAGGCCGGCCCCGACGAGACCGACGTTGCGGTGGTGCAGGGCCGACATCTGGTTGCAGTAATGGGTGAGGTGGGTCAGGCCCGCCTCGCGCGCGGCCTGGAAATCGGCGTAGCTCGCGGCGCTGTGGGCGGCGGAGGTGACGATGCCGAGCTGCTTCATCTCGGCGATGAAGGGGAGGGCGCCGTCGAGCTCGATGGCGAGGGAGACGAGGCCGACGGGACAGATCTCGTGGAGGCGGCGGATCTCCTCGGCGTCGGGACGGCGCATGAAGCGGGCGTCCTGCGCGCCGGCCTGGGCGGGATTGAGATAGGGGCCCTCGATGTGCAGGAAGGGCGTCCGGGCGAAGCGCTGGTTCCGGTGATAGGCCGCCGCCGCCGTGGCCATGGCGATCTTGTGCTCCGGCGAGGCGGTCCAGGTCGTGGGCAGGAAGGAGGTGACCCCTTCGGCGAGCTTGGCCTCCGCGTGGGCCTCGACGGCTTCGAGGGTGGCGTAGGAGAGGTCGAAGCCCTTCGCGCCGTGGGTGTGGATGTCGATGAAGCCGGCGGTCAGGTAGATTTCGCCTCCTCCGTCGAAGACGACCTCGCTCCCATCCGGCGGCCGGTGTCCCTCGTGAATGGCGGCGATGAGACCATCGTCGCCCAGCTCGACGGAGACGGGACGGATGTAGTCGTTGGGCGAGATAAGAAGGACGTCGGCGAGGAGGCGGGGCATGGGGAACCCAAGCGGCAGAACGCCGCTTGGTCAAGGGCCATGAGTCACTGACCGTCCGCAGACTTCGGTGCTTCCGGGGCGGGAGCGGGTGCAGCGGGTGCCGGGGCTTCGGTCTTGGGAGCCTCTGGAGCTGGTGCCGCTGGCGCCTCGGGTTTCGGCGCCTCGGGTTGCGGAGCCGCTGGCACCGGAGTTTCTGCCTTGGGAGCTTCTGGGGCCGGGGCCGCCGGAGCTTCGGATTTAGGTGCCTCGGGTTGCGGAGCAGGTGCCGCCGTTTCGGCCTTGGGAGCCTCCGGGGCCGGAGCTGCGGATGCTTCGGATTTCGGCGTTTCGGGCTTCGGATTTTCCTCAACGGGCGGCGCGGGCCTTTCGACTTCGGGCGGATTGCCGACCTTCAGCAGGGCGAGCTTCTCCTCGGCGTAGTCGAAGAAGGGCGTGCCGGGATGGAGGGAGTAGGCCTCCTGATAGCGCTGGTCGGCGGCGGCGGTGTCGCCTGTCTCGAGGGCGAGGTCGCCGAGACGGATGCGGGCGAGGGGGGTGAGCTCTCCGTCCTTCTGGACGTCGATCACCTTCTCGTAGTGGGATTTGGCCATCTCCTTGTCGCCAGCGACGTGGAAGACGTTGGCGAGGGCGAAGAGGCCATGCGGATAGAGCGGGTGGCCCTTGAACTCGGCGACGAAGCGCTCGAGGGTGGCACGGGCGTCCTCGGGCTTGCCCTGGTCGATCTGGAGATCGGCCTTGGCGAGGAGGGCGTTGCCGGCGGGGATCGATCCGGGATGGTCGATCAGCACCGAGTCGAGGGCGGCGATCTCGCCTTTCGACACGGCGGAGGTGTAGGCGGCGGCGGCGGCCAGGTGCCGCTGCTTCTTCAGTTGGGAGACGACGAGGGCTCCGCAGAGGACGATGGCGGAGATGGCGATGGCCGCGAGGATCTTGGTGCGGTGGCGCTCGATGGCATCGACGACCCCGGTGGCCTCGCTCGCGGCGAGAGCGTCGAGATTCTTCGGTTCCTCGGATGGGGTGGGCTTCTGGGGGGCGTCTGCCATGGTCTGCGGGTGGTGGGGGAGAGGGGCCGCTCCTGCGGGGAGGCGGGAGCGGCCCGAATGGTAAGCGAAAATCGCCGTTTGTCAGCCGTCAACTTGCGGCGGGGATCAGCTGCCGACGGCGGCGCGGGCCCCGTCGGCGAGGGCGGTGGAGAGATAGCGCTCGCCGGTGGAGCAGGCGATCGTGACGATCAGCTTGCCTTGGTTCTCGGGACGCCTCGCGATCTCGATCGCGGCGGCGACGTTCGCTCCGGTGCTGATGCCGCAGAGGATGCCCTCCTCCTTGGCGAGGCGGCGGGCCATCGCGAAGGCTTCGTCGTTGGTGACCTTGATGCACTCGACGATCTGGTCCTCGCCCGATTCGCTCCTGAGGCGCAGGTTCTTCGGGACAAAGCCGGCCCCGAGGCCCTGGATCTTGTGGGGGCCGGGGGTCGGCGTCTCACCGGCGAGCGTCTGGGAGATGACGGGGGAGTCGGTCGGTTCGGCGACGATCACCTGGATGGCGGGGTTCTTCGCCCGCAGGCCCTCGACGCAGCCCGTCGCGGTCCCTCCGGTGCCGACGGCGGAGACGACGATGTCGACCTTGCCGCCGGTGTCCTCCCAGATCTCCTCGGCCGTGGTCCTGAGGTGGACGGCGGGGTTCGCGGGGTTGTTGAACTGCTGGGGAATGAAGGAGTTCGGGGTCGAGGCGGCAAGCTCCTCGGCCTTGGCGATGGCGCCCTTCATGCCCTTGGCGCCCTCGGTGAGGACGAGCTCGGCCCCGAGCAGGGCGAGGAGGGTGCGGCGCTCGATGCTCATGGTCTCGGGCATGGTGAGGATGAGCCGGTAGCCTTTGG
>CAYSZN010000412.1:0-4153 GCA_964435425.1 uncultured Akkermansia sp.
AGTATTCCTTCTCGATCTCGACCCCGTCGGCGACCATGACCTTGCTGACGAGCTTGCCTTCCTCGCCGGTCTGGTGGGTGACGAGGGTCTGCCCGATCATCTGGGCGGCGATGCCGGCGGCCTCGTCGGCGCTCTGGACGAGATGGACACCGCCCTTGAATCCATTCTTGAAGGTGCCCTTGCCCCGTCCGCCCGCGTGGACCTGGGCCTTCACGACGATGTTCGAACCGATTTCGGATGCAGCCGCCCTAGCCTGCTCCGCCGTGTCCGCGACGCGCCCTTTGGGCGTGGGGACACCGAATTTCTCGAAAAGTTCCTTGGCCTGGTATTCGTGGATATTCATGAAGCGGAGAAAGCGCCCGGCGACGGGCGCGGCAACTTACGGAGACGCTTCCGCAGGTCAAGGTGGAACTGTGGCGATCCCATGCAGCGATTGCGCCACATGCGTGCGGACCAGCTCAGAAATCGAGCAGCACCTCGGCGCGGCGGTTCTCGGAACGGCCCTTGGGATTGTCGGAGCCGTCGGGAAGGAAGTTGGGCTTGCGCGGCTTCGCCGCTCCGAAGGCCTCGGTCACAACCTGCTCGGGCCTCACTCCGTTCGCCATGAGCTCCCGCCGGATGGATTCGGCGCGACGGTCGCTCAGGACGATGTTGTAGCCCTCGCTGCCTAGGGAGTCGGTGTGCCCATTGATGCGGATGACCCGCTCCTCCCCCTGCTTGAGGATGTCCGCGATGATCGCGAGCTGCCGCTTCGTCCGCGACGTCAGCCCGGAGTCGTCGAACTCGAAGTAGAGCACGAGCGAATCGCCGCCGGCCGGATCCTCGACGATGGGGCTGTAGGCGACGTTGCCTCCGCCCGCCGCCTCGGAAAGGGCCGAGAGCACTTTCGAGAAGGTGAGTCCGTTGACCTTCCACGCGTCGCCGACCTTGCCGAGCTCGACGGCGAACTCCGAGGCCATGCCCTCCGATTGGATGCGGGCGAGCACCCAGGTGATGTCCTCGCGGGCGAGAGTGACGACGAAGGGACGCTCCGCCCGCAGCGCGAACTCGCCCTCCTCGATCGCGATCATGAGGGCGGCGACGCGCTCGTCGGTGACGGAGCCGGGATCGGCGAGCTCGCGGGCGGTCTTGAAGTCGCGCTCGACCACCGCCTTCGAGAAGGTATGGGCCACCGTGAGCGCATCGGCCGGTCCGGCGGTCCCCTCTGCGGCGGACGAGGAAGATGCCAAGGGCAAGCTGACCTTGGCGATTTCGACGCTCCCATCCTCCGCCTCCTTCAAGTCGGCGTAGAGCTGGCGAGCCCCCTTCCCTCCCGAAAGGGGAACGAAGTTCAAAGCCCAGCGGAGGCCCTCCGCCGACTTCGAGATCTCGACCTGCGGATTCGCCGCATCGAGCTTCAGATCCGGATTCTCGACGAGAGCCCTGACCTCCGTGCGGACCGGCTCGACGAGGGCCGACGGCGCGACGAGCTTGGCGAAGCCCTCGAAGTCCTTCGCCCCGATTCTCTCGGCGAGCGCGGCCACCGCCGCCGCGGGAGAGCGGAAGGGCGAGGCCACGGGCTCCACCTTTGTGGGTGTCGGCGCGGGTGCAACCGCCGGAGCCGGAGCGGCAGGCTCGGACGCCTTCTCCGGCTCGGACTCCGTCTTCGCGCCTCCGTCGGCAGGCAAGGCCGCGATCCCCGCCGGGGCCATCGCCAGCTCCTCCTTCTTCCCCCGTCCCAGCAGCGTGAACAAGGAAATCGCCAACCCGACGAAGATGATTCCGAAGAAGATGAAGGCGGTCGTCTTGTTCATGGGCGCTGGCCGTCCGCACGCAACCGGCGGGGACAATGCTAAATCTAGCAGAATGCGCCCCCACCGAAACCGAAAACTCCCTCAATCGCGGTAGTCCGTTCGGGCTAGGAGACCGCCCCCAGCTCCGCCACGATCCTCTCCGCCGGCACCGTCCGCTCGCTCCGGTCGGCGAGATCCCGCAGCACGAGGTCGGGAAACTCCGATCCCACGATCACCGCGTGGTGCGCGCCCGACTGCTCGGCCGCCTGGAACTGCTTCGCCACCTTCGCCGGCGCGAGCGAGGAGAGCACCCGATGCCCCGCGGACCGGAGCTCCTGTGCCAGACGGGCGGCCTCCGCCTCCTTTGCGGGATCGGCGAGGACGACATAGGCATCGACCCGGGCACTTTCCCCCACGGCAGCGGCGAGCCGCGCGGACGGCTGCTCCGTCTCGCGGATCAAGTCGGTGATGACCATGTCGCCCATCGCGAAGCCACAGGCCGCCATCTCCACGCCGCCGATCAGGCCGACAAGCTGGTCGTAGCGGCCTCCGCCGGCCACGGCACGCATCCCTTTCCCGATGTCGAAAATCTCGAAGACCGGCCCTGTGTAGTAGGCGAGACCGCGGACGATGCCGAGATCCACCTCGACGAACTCGCCCAGCCCCCGCGCCCGAAGATCGGCCAGAATCCGCTGGATCGCAGGCGAGGCCTCCGCACCCGAGGCGATGAAGGCACGCACCTCGTCGAGGGCGATGCCGAGAGCGCCGAGCTGCTCGACAACCTTCTCCTCGGGCGTGCGCTCCATCTTGTCGATGATCTGGAGAAACGCGGTCACCTCGGCCTCGCCGAGCCCCTTCCCGACGGCGAACTCGACCCAGGCGTTGCGGTCGCTCACGCGGATGCGGAAGTCCGAGGAGGTGAAGCCGAACTCGCGCATCAGATCAATGGCCAGCGCCATCAGCTCGGCGTCGGCGAGCACGGACTCCTCGCCGAGGAGGTCGCAGTTGAACTGGTAGAACTCCCGTCCCCGGCCCTTCTGATGCTTCTCGTAGCGGAAGAACTGGCCGATGGAGAACCAGCGCAACGGCTTGCGGTAGTCGCGCTGCCGCGCCGCCGCCATCCGGGCGAGGGTCGGCGTCAGCTCCGGGCGCATCGACACATCGCGCTCGCCCTTGTCCTGAAAGCAGAAGAGCTGGTTCACGATCTCCGCCCCGCTCTTGCGGCGGTAGAGGTCGGTCGGCTCGAGAATCGGCCCCTCGTATTCGACGAATCCGTAGCGGCGGGCGACCCGACGCCAGACATCGAAGACATGGTTCCGCGCCGCGCAGTCCTCGGGGTAGAAGTCGCGGAATCCCGGCAAAGTCTGGAAGCGGGCGGCCATTCGGGAAGACTCAGTCGAAGACGACAGTTCGGTTCGCGTGGACGAGGGTGCGGCGGTTCAGGTGGAGCCAGACGGCGCGGCTCAACACGGTCTGCTCGAGCGCACGACCCTTTCGGATGAAGTCGTGGACGGAGTCCCCGTGCGACACCGTGGTCACGCCCTGCGCGATGATCGGTCCCTCGTCGAGATCCTCGGTCACGTAGTGGCTCGTCGCCCCGACCAGCTTCACGCCGCGCCGGTGGGCGGAATGATAGGGCCGTGCCCCCGGAAAGGCGGGCAGGAAGGAGTGGTGGATGTTGATGATGCGGTGGGGGAAGGCCTCCGTCATCAGCGGGCTCAGGATCTGCATGTAGCGGGCCAGCACCACCAGGTCGATCCCCAGATCCCGCAGCATCGCGATCTCCGTTAGCTCCTGCTCGCGCTTCGTGTCGGCCGTGATGGGGAAGTGGTGGAAAGGGATGCCGAAGCGCTCGGCGACCGGCTTGAGGTCCTCGCGGTTGCTCACGATCAGCGGGATGTCCATGCGCAGCTCGCCGCTCTCGTGGCGCGAGAGGAGGTCGTAGAAGCAATGGTTGTCCTTCGTCACGAACAGCGCGACGCGCGGGAGCACGTCCGAGAAATGCAGCTCCCACTTCATCGAAAACCGTTCGACGAGCGGGGCGAGCGCCTCCACCAGCCGGTCGCGGGGGATGGCGAAGCCGACAAGCTCCCACTCCACCCGCATGAAGAAGATACCCTCGTCCTGATCGACGTGCTGGTCGATGTCCACGATATTGCCCTGGTTCTCGAAGAGGAAGGCCGACAGCGCAGCGACGATGCCAGCGCGATCAGGGCACGAGATCAGCAGGATCGCCGTCGGGGAATCTTTCGGAGAGGTGCTCAAGGACAGAGAGGCGGCCTTTGCAGAGGAAGTGCTCGAGGGGGGACTCGAACCCCCACAGGTCTCCCCACAAGATCCTTAGTCTTGCGCGTCTACCAATTCCGCCACCCGAGCGACTT
>CAYSZN010000413.1:0-4141 GCA_964435425.1 uncultured Akkermansia sp.
CCTTCCCGCCTGCGCTTCCGCTCCGTTTCCACGACCGACACCCACGAATGAACCACCGACCGTTCTTCGCCCTGCTCCTCCTGTTCCTCTCCACCGTCCCCGCCATCGCCCAGGACAGCCCTGCGGTACCGCCGGAGCCGAGCTACACCCAGACGATGCTCGACTACTTCCTCGAGGGCGGTCCGGTGCTGATGAGCTTTCTCGCCGGGCTCTCCTTCCTCACCGTGCTCCTCATCGTCTTCTACGTCTTCACCATCCGCCAGGGCAGCGTGGTGAGCGACAAGTTCATGAACGCGGCCGACGCCCTCATCCGCAAGCAGGACTACCTCGGCCTGATCGCCGTGTGCAACCGCGAGAACGAGTGCATCGCCCGGATCGTCTACAAGACCCTCGACTTCGCCACGAAGAACCCAACCGCCAGCTTCGACGAGGTCCGCGAGGTGACCGAGGCCGAGGGCACCCGCCAGGCCAGCATCCTCACCAACCGCGTCGGCTTCCTCAACGACATCGGCCGCATCGCCCCCATGGTCGGGCTCCTCGGCACCATCGTCGGCATGATCAAGGCCTTCGAGGGCATCGGAAAGTCCTCCGGCGTCCAGCACATGGAGCTCGCCCCCGGCGTCGCCCAGGCCCTCATCACCACCGCGGCGGGGCTCATCATCAGCATCACCGCGCTCATCTTCTACTCCCTCTTCCGCAGCAAGCTGCAGAAGCTGATCGCCGAGCTCGAGGCGGCCATGACGCACATCATGGCCCTGCTCGCCGCCCAGTACAAGCGGGCCAACTACCGCGCCTCGGCCCGCCGCGAGGCCGCCGAGGACTGAGCGCCCCCTCCCCTCCTCCGAACGACCGACGCCGATGAAGTTCCGCGACATCAACTCCGAATGGCAGGCCGCCGACCTGGAGCTCGCCCCGATGGTCGACGTCGTCTTCCAGCTCCTCATCTTCTTCATCGTGACCTGGCAGTTCGCGCGCTTCGAGCGGGACATGGACATCTCCGTGCCCGCCGCCGAGCAGGCCGCCAACAAGGACCGCCAGGCCGGCGAGATCATCATCAACGTCCGCAAGGACGGCACCGTCGTTCTGAACGGCCTCGTCACCAGCGAATCCGACCTCCTCGCCAAGCTCAAGGCCATCTCCGAGACCTATCCCGACCAGGCCGTCATCCTCCGCGGATCGGCGGAGGCCGACTTCCAGTCCATCATCGACGTGCTCGACGTGATCAAGGAAGCCGGAATCTGGAACGTTGCCTTCGCCACCACCCAGCCCGAGGCGTAACGTACCAGGCCCGCCCTACTCCGCGACCCGCCCCATGCCCGAGTCCGATCACCCCCTTTCCCGAATCCGGACGGCCGCCCGGCCGGCCCTTTTCGCCGCCTTTCTCGCCTTTCTCCCGGCCGTTCCCGCCGCCTCGCAGGACCAGCCCGCCCTTCCCCGCCCCACCGAGGACATCCTCGCCTACGCCGACCTGCTCTACGGCAAGGAGCAGTACGCCCTCGCCGCGCAGCACTATCAGATCTTCATCCGCGAGCAGCCCGGCAGCCCGAACCTCCAGACCGCCTGGTTCCGCCTCGGGGAATGCTACCTGAAGGTCAACCAGCCCAACGACGCCGAGACCACCTTCAACTACCTCGTCAACACCTACAAGAGGGGTCCCTTCGTCGGCTCGGCCGCCTACCGCCTCGCCGTCCTGCGCTTCAACGCGAAGGACTACCGCAACGCCCTCGCCTACTTCAAGGTCGCCAAGGACGAGCTCTCCGACCCAGCCGCGAAACTCCAGGCCCATTTCTACTACGCCCGCTCCCTCCAGCTCACCAGCCAGGCGAAGGAGGCCCTCGCGAACTTCGAGATCGTCATGGCCGCCCAGCCCGCCGCCGAGAACCCCTTCCACGAGCGCTGTCTCCTCGAGAGCGCCCGCCTCCTCTTCGAGCTCGGCGACACCGCCAAGTCGCTGGAGCGCTTCCAGGCCCTCGCCGCGAACGCCTCCACCCCCGAGTTCAAGGAGGAGGCCGTCGTCCGCGGAGGTCTCATGGCCGCCGAGGCGGGACAGCCCGAGCTGAGCGAGCAGCTCCTCGCCGAGGCCCTCAAGTTCCCCGACAACAGCCCGTGGAAGTCCCTCGCCCAGACCGGTGCCATCTTCAACGCCTTCACCCGCGGAGACCACGACCGCGTCGTCGGCCTCTACAGCACCGGCGCCTACATGGGCGGAAACGCCGCTCAGGACGAATCCCGCCCGAAGATGCTCCTCGTCGTCGGCCACTCCTTCCGCATCAAGGGCGACAACGAGTCGGCCCTGCGCCTCTACTCCCTCGTCGAGGGCAAATACCCCGAGCGCACCGAAGGGGCCGAGGCCGGCTATCGCAAAGTCCAGATGCTCCACCAGCAGGGCGACCCCGGCCTGCCCACCGCCGTCCGGGCCTTCGTCGAGCGCCAGGCGAAGTTCGACAGGGAGAGCTCCTACATCGACATGGCCTGGCTCATGGCCGCCGAATGGCACTTCGCCCAAGCGGAGAACTCCGCCAGCGGCCCCGGCTCGGACTTCGCCAAGAAGCACTACAAGGACGCCGCCTCCGCCTACCAGAAAGTCCGCAGCGACAAGGTCGACGAGAAATATCTCGAGGCCCGCCTCTACAAGCAGGGCTGGGCCGAGATCGAATGCGGCGACACCGCCGAGGGGATCATCACCCTCTCCCGCTTCATCCAGCACCACTCCCAGAGTCCCCTCGCCTCCTCCGCCCTCGCCAAGCGCGCCATGGCCTACCAGTCGCAGGAGGACCACCAGTTCGCCCTCGGCGACTACCTCGACATCGCCAAGCGCTACCCCGACTCGCCCGAGCTCGAGTTCGCCCTCCAGCAAATCGCCCTCATCTACGCCCATCTCCGCAAGATCCCCGAGATGATCGAGGCCTACCGGAACCTCCTCGCCAAGTTCCCCAAAACCGAAGGCGCGGGCGAAGCCCACTTCTGGATCGGCGTCGGCCACTACGACGTCGACGAATACAAGGAGGCCCTCGCCGAACTCGTCAAGGCGAGGGAGCTCGATCCCACCCTCGACGACAAGGCCACCCTGCGCATCGTCGTCTGCCACTACCAGCTCGAGGATCTCCCCCAGCTCGCCACCGAGGCGCGCCGGTACCTCGAGAACGCGCCCAAGGACGCCCCCGCAGGCGAGGAGGCACTCAGACGCCCCAAGATCCCCCCCCAGATCCTCGAGTATCTCGGACGCAAGCTCGCCGAGGAGAAGCAGTGGGAGGATGTCGAGCTCTTCCTCTCCTCCGTCGCCGATCCGAAGCGCCCCGACCAGACCGCCGCCGCCGTCTGGCAGCTCCTCGGAGAGAGCCGCGCCAGACTGAAGAAGCACGCCGAGGCCATCCTCGCCTACGACCAGTTCCTGCTCCAGATCGAGCGTCCCAGCGAACGGGCCGCCGCCTACCTCGAGCGCGGCGTCTCCCAGCTCTGCCTCCGGGACTTCGACGCCGCCCGCCTCAGCGCCCAGGAAAGCCTGCGCTCGCAGAAGGAGGGCCGCACCAACGCCGAAGCCCGCCTCCTCCTCGGCGACATCGCCGCCGCCCAGGGCGACCTCGAGGCCGCCGTGAAGGACTACCTCGTCGTCAGCCAGATCTTCACGGACCCGGAGATCACCCCCCGGGCCCTCGCCAAGGCCATCGCCGCCTACCACAGCCTCGGCAACAAGGCCAAGGCCGAGGAGCTGACCGAACAGCTCAAGCGCGACTATCCGAACTACGAGCCCCCCGCCTCGCTCGACCACGAGTGCTGAGGGTTGTGGGGAAGAGAAGGAGCTGCCCGCTATCTGTGCCATCAGAACACCAAGGACCGTGGCGCGGAACGCCGCATGGCGGCACACCTCCTACTCTTGCTCCTTACTCTTACTCCCCGATCGCTGTGAAGAAATGTTGCGTGACACCGGAACCCACCGCTTCGCCTTGGTGCCGGAGAAGGAGCTGCCAAAGGTGAGGGCGTGGAAACAGTCAAGAAATGTTGCATGACCCCTTCTTCCAAGATTGCATGACCCCTTCTTCCAAGAAATGTTGCATGACCCCTTCTTCCTGACCCCTTCTTCCACCTGGGTATGACCCGGAACATGGGTTACAAAAGGACCGGGGACATAGGTGACACTATG
>CAYSZN010000414.1:0-4119 GCA_964435425.1 uncultured Akkermansia sp.
CCCCTGCTCTAACCGCTGAGCTACAGGCCCGAAGTGTTGCGCAATAAGGATTCGAAGGCGATCCGATCAAGTGGGAAAAGCGATTTGAACCCGTTTTAGTCACCTGAGAACTTTCCCATATCCATCGGGGACAGGGAAGCCCCGTCCACGTGGACATTGCTGAGCGTCTTTACCGGAATCGGACATCCGGGATCTACTTCGCATTGGCGAAGCGCAAGGGCAGGCAAATACGGAAGGCGACCTCTGGAACCCGGGATATCGAGTCGGCTGACTAGAAGGGGGACTTTCCAAGTTCCCCGCCGCTGGACTTTCGCCGACCGCCCCCCCCAAGAGCTCCTGCCTTACGGAACTTGGCAGTCCGCTCCCGGTCAGCCCATCTTCGCGATCCCTGGGACCCATCCGCACAATGGGAGCGGAACCGTCGGCAACGCGATGGGAAAACGGCGATTCATTTCCAGCAACGGCGTCAACAATCAAGCACCGAAGAACTGCCTGCATCCGATTCGCATTGGGTTGAGTTGATTACGCGTTCGACATCTTCAAGCCGCCTCTTCGCATGCTCATCCTCCGGATCCAGTTCAAGCGCTTTCAAATAACATGCCCGCGCTCTGCGTGGATCAGATGCCAGAGCCCATCAGGAACCACGGATTCAGCGCGATCCAGAACGGCAGCGGCTTCTTCATAATGAGCCAAGTCGATAAGTGCGCCTGCATACCGAATCAGGGTTGGACCATGATCAGGCTCTTTCGAGAGAATGTCCTCACATAGATACTGTACATATGCGACCTGTCCCGCCTAGTCCGCCTCCTTCAACGCGTCAAGTAATTTTCGGATTGGATGCATTTCGTTATGCGAACTACTGGATTGCAGGCAAATCCGTCGAATATACCCACCTCCGAACCATACCCAACCGTAGAGCATGTCCTAGAGGCCAGAAGGCGGAGCCTTGGTAGGGCAAACCATCCCGATGAGCCACTGAGGAGGGACTGCACGGCAGCCAAAGAGGGCACCCTCCCATGGATGGCCCGTCTTGCGATGCCGATACCCCCTACCCCAGCCACTCCCTCACGAACACGGGGGCAAGAACATCCAGCACCGCCAATCCGATACCGGCCACGGCCAAGCTCGCCAGCACGACAAAGACCGCCTCGAAGACAACGAGAGCCCGCAGGGTCCCGAGATCGGCGCCGAGGTGGAGGAGATGCCGGAACTCGTCGTGGCGCAGGCGGTGGGAAAGCAGGAACACGAGTGTACCGATGGCGAGGGTGGCCAGGCCGATCGCGGAGAGGAGCCGGAGGACGAGATCCTGCACGCTGAAGACGGTGGCGAAGAGCTCGTCCATCTCCCCGGCCGGAGAAACGAGCTGGAGACCTCCGTCCCTGCCATAGCGCCCCTTCAGGAGAGCCTGCGCCTTGGCATCGCGCGGCACGACGATGGCGGCGGTGATGGGAAAATCGCCGGGGTCTCCGTGGAAGTGGAAACGGTCGATGTTCTCCTCGGTAATCTCGTTGTACTGCTCGACGGAGGCGTTGAGACGGATGGCCTCGGCTCCGGCGTCGGCCGTGGCGAGCAGCCTCGACTCCTCGCCGAGGGCCTCGGCGTCCTCGTGCCCGTGGCCGAGGCCCTCGATGATCCAGGCGGTCTTGAGGTCGACGAAGACTGCGCCGTCGTCGGGCGTTCCGCTCCGGGCGAGGACACCGACGACCCGCATCTTCAGCGGATAGACGCCAGCGAGGTCGAAGAGGGTCTCGGGAGTGGAGACGACGGCATCGCCGGGGCGGAGGCCGTTCCGCTCCGCGACGGCAGCGCCGACGACGCATTCGCCGAGCTCGGCGAGCTCCCGTCCCTCCGCGATCTCCAGCCGCCGGAAGTCGAAGTAGTCGAGGGTGGTCCCGACGATGCGGTGGCCGCCGGTGGAGAAGCGGACATGGAGCGGAATGGCGTCGGCGAGCCCGTCCTCGGCGACGGTCTCGGCTTCGCCATGCCGCAGGGAGGCGATCCGAGGCTTGGTGAAATAGAGCCCGTTGAAGACGAGTTCGAGGGGACTGCCCGCCTGCCCCAGGAGCAGCGGCGTTCCGTGCGCGCGGTCGCGGAGCTGGGACTCGGCCTTGCCGACGAGGAGGGCGATGCCGGCGGGCAGGAGCCAGACGAGGGCGAAGGCGGCGATGAGGAGGGCCGTCTTGACCCGGTTCCGGCAGAGGTGCCGCCAGCCGAGGAAGAGGGTTCCAGGAAGGTTCACGATCCACCTCCTTTCCGCAGGGCGGGCATCTCGACGACGCGGGAGAAGCGGGGCAGCAGGACAGGGTCGTGCGTGATCATCAGCAGGGTCGCGCCGATGCGGGCGGTCTCGTCGAGGAGAAGGGAGACGATGCGGTCTTGGTTCTCGGGATCGAGGTTGCCGGTCGGCTCGTCGGCGAGGATGAGCCGCGGGGCGGAGGCGAGCCCGCGGCAGAGGGCGGCGCGCTGGCGCTCGCCCTGGGAAAGCTGGCCGGGATATTTGCCGAGGTGGGCGGCGATGCCGGCACGCCCGGCGAGCTCGCGGCAGCGTTCCCCGGCGGCGGGATGCATGCGCAGGGCGGAGCTGACGCGGAAGGGCACGAGGAGGTTCTCCTCGACAGTGAGGTAGTCGAGCAGCTCGAAATTCTGGGGGACGAGCCCGATGCGTCCGATGCGGAAGCGCTGCCTCGCGGCGAGGGACATGCCCGCGATCTCGATGCCGTCGACCACGATGCTCCCTTCGGCGGGGGAGAGGCAGCCCGAAACGAGGTGGAAGAGGGTCGTCTTGCCACAGCCGCTCGGCCCGACGAGGGCGACGGTCTCGCCTGCCGCGACGTCGAAGCGCCCGATGCGCAGCTCGAAGGCGTCGCCGGGGTAGGCAAAGCGCAGATGTTCGCAGCGGATCATCGTTGGGGGAGATGATAGTCGGGAGTTGATCGTTGATAGGCCCCAGAGTTTCGACGCAGGCCGCTCGCGTGGGACTCTCAACTCTCATCCAGCCCCTCTCAACTCCGGGTTGGGATTGGGGCCTCATTTGTTGGAACGGCACTCGGCCAAGCTGGGCGCGGCTGCGCTGGAGGGTCTTGCCGCGAAGGGTAGGGCCGTGCGGCCCGCGCAGCCATTCGGACGTCCAAACGACGTTCGTTCCCCGAGCGAGCCGCTCGGGGCTACCTTTGGGTTCCAGCGGTTCGGGGACATTCCCGGACCATCAACGGTCCGAAGCTCCTTCCGGCTCCGCTGTGCGGCGCGAGACTTTCTGGATGCGCTCCTCGTCGAGGAGGTCGAGTCCGGAGATCTTCCAGGCATCGCCGAGGGCGGACAGGGAGATCTCGGCTTCGTAGCGGTTGGTGCGCTCGTGGGTGTGGCCCCAGTGGGTGACTTCACCGACGGTGACCCATTCGACACGGGTCCTGAGATGGCCCGGAGCGAGGCGCCCACCCGGTGCGGCGCGGCATCCGCGCAAGTCGATCCCGTGGACGCGCACCCGCGGCCCCCCGGTGTCCTCCAGCTCGAGGGAGGAGCGGACTTCGAGATAGACGCGCTCGAGGAGCGGGCCGGTCACACTGCGCTCGAGGGTGTCGTAGATGGCGGACTCGTCGCGGAAGTCGAAGGCGTGGTAGGTGTTGCGGAGAAGGGCGTGGACGAGCGCCTCGGTCAAGGTCCCCTCCGGCAGGACGATCTCGATGCGACGGTAGCGAAGGCCGAAGGTGCCGAGGGCGATCCCTGCCACGATCAGCCAGCCCACCCAGGCCGGCGACTTTGCCCTTCGCCGCAGCACCACAGCGCCCGCGGCGACGAGCATGACCAGACCGAGGAAGACCAAGGGACGGAATGGCCGGCTCTCCTGTCGCTCAAGTCCGGGCACGGCCTGAAGAGTGGGGCGGAAGACCTCGCCGTCCAGCGTCCAGCTTGCCCGGTTCTGCGAGGGGGTGAGGAGACGTGCGGAGGGCTTGCCCCGGCTGGCGATCTCGAGGACGAGCCGATCCTGTCCCGGCGCGAACCAGCCCCATTCCAGATCGAAGGCGGAGAGTCCCTGCGCCTTCGCAGAGAGAGTGAGGCCAACGAGAGCCTCGGACAGCGGAATGGTCCCGCGCTCGTCGGGAACGTAGCCTTTCTCCGGAT
>CAYSZN010000415.1:0-4106 GCA_964435425.1 uncultured Akkermansia sp.
TCCACCTGGAGGAGGATCTCCTGCCCTTTTGCCGTGGCGAGGCGGAGGGCGTGGACGCCGCCCTCCCTCGTCCGGGTCTCGATTCGGACGTCGGGGAGATGGAAGAGGGTCCGGCCGATCCAGTTCGGCGAATGGAGGGTCCACGGGATTTCCTCCGGAGCGTCGGACCGAGTGCTGGCCTCGATGAGAAAAGGAAGGAGGAGGGCCTGCAGGGAGGAGACGGGCGGGGCGAAGTCCGGCAGCCGGGTCGGCTCGACCGAGGCGGGATCGCCGGTGAAGCGGGGGACCGAGGCGTCGCCGATCACGGCGAAGGGCTTCTTGGGCAGGTGGATCCAGACTTTGTCGCCGTTGCGTCCGGCGGCGATGTCCTCCTCGTCGAAGCGGGTTTGGAGGAGGAGCTTGTCCGGTGCTTGCCAGCGCAGGCTGGCGGTGCGGCCGACGAGCTTCTCGGACAGCCCCTCGGCGGATACCAGGGTGAAGTCCGTCTCGAGGACGTCACCGGACTGGGCGCGGGAGATCCAGTTTCCGACCGTTCTCCCGAGCGCCCGCGATTCCCGGGAGCTAAGGGTGAAGAACGCGGCGACGGCCACGAGGTCGAGCGCGACGAGGAAGAAGAGGAGGCGCAGCAGGGCGCGGCGGCGGGGATTGGAATCGGCCATGCCGAAGATGAAACGAAGTGGAGGGCGAGTCGTCAAGTCCGCGACGCGGCCACGGGGTCGTTTCAGTCTTCGGTTGCCTGCGAAAGAGGATTTGCTTACATTGATCCAGGCGGTCGCGCCGCCTCCCGATCCATGTCCGAGTTTGACTCCGAGCCGTTGATCCTGCCGCCGAACGGCAAACGTCCGAAATCCCGCTTTCTCACCGATGGCCGTCGCGTGGGAATACTCCCGCAGAAGGGCTGGGCGATGCGGAACTACCGCTACCTCAGCGGCAGCCTTCTGCCGGCGATCGTGCAGCGCCGCGAGGCCACGGGCACGCCCCATCCGCCGGTCTTCCCCCCGCTCGCGCCCGGGGAGATCGAGGTGGTGTGGATCGGCCACGCGAGTTTCCTCGTCCGCACAGCAGGGTTCAATGCCCTGGTCGACCCTGTCTGGGCGAAGTGGATGGGGCCGGTGAAGCGCCACCGCGATCCGGGCATCGACATCGAGCACCTCCCCCCGATCGACCTGGTCCTCATCACCCACGCCCATTTCGACCACCTCTGCCGCATGACGCTGAAGCGCATCGCGAACGGCAGCCAGACCGTGATCGTGCCGCGCGGGGTCGCCGGAGTGCTCCGCAAGCTGGACCTCCGCGAGGTCGTGGAGATGACGGACTGGGATTGTCTTTCCTTCCGCGACGCGGAGATCCACTTCACCCCGGCCCACCACTGGGGTGCGCGCTACCTCCATGACAACCACAAGGGCTTCGGCGGCTACGTGATGAAGCTCCCCGGGCACACCGTCTACCACTCCGGCGACTCGGCCTATTTCGACGGCTTCATGGAGATCGGGGAGAGGCACCTTATCGACACGGCGCTCCTCCCCATCGGCGCCTACGACTGCCCCAGCGGCCGCGAGGTCCACATGAATCCCGAGGAGGCCCTGCGAGCTTTCTTCGACCTCAAGGCCCATCGCATGCTGCCGATGCACCACGCGACTTTCCCCCTAGGCAACGAGCACCGCCACGAGCCTCTCCAGCGCCTGCTCACCGCGGTGGAGGCCCTCGGTCTGGAGGCGCGGGTGATCTCTCCGAGGGAAGGCGAGCAGGTCGTGCTGCCCCCGAAGGGGTGAGCCGGGGTTACTCGTCCGTCTCGTCCGCCGGGGCTTCGGATGCCTCCTCGTCGCCGCGTTCCTCTTCCTCCGCCGCTTCCGGTTCGGGTGATTGGCCCGCGAGATCGCGTTCGGCGACCTTGGCCTCGGGCAGGCTCCTGTATCCACCGGGGCCGGCGAGAAGCGGTTCGGATTCGACCGGATCGGGTGGGGTCCGCCAGTCGAGCCCGTTCTGCTCGGCGATCAACTTCCATTCGGCCACGGTCATCAAGCCTCGTTGCGCGGCCTGGGCGTCCTGGAAGGCGGAGGCTCCTAGCGCCTCGGCGAAGGTGCGCTCCGAGTCCGAGATTCGTCCGTGGCGGAGATGGAGCTCCGCCTCGGCGAGCATGAGATTGCCATAGTTCGGTGCGAACTCGCGTGCTTCGCGGAGGCGGTCGAGGGCTTCCGCGGAGCGGCCCAGCTCGTCGAGGACGGCGGCATGGCCGATGGCGGCGAAAATGTCCTGCGGATAGAGGCGACGGGCGTGCGAGAAATAGGCGTCCGCCTGCTCCAAGGCCTGCCGTCTTGCCGGTTCCGGCATTTCCGGGAGGATCCCCGCGACCTGAGCATGGGCGGAGAGGGTCGCCGCCCAAGGATTCTTCGGGTCGAGGGTGCGGGCGGCCTTGAGGTGTGGAAGGTGCTGGAAGCCCGTCGGACTCTCCTCGAAGGCGTGCCGGGCCATCTCGTAGTGGAATTCACTGCGCGAGAACACCGATGCGAGGGTTGCCATGGCGATCCCGAGGCCGAAGACGAGGGCGCGCTGGGCGAAGAGCCAGCCGCCGCCCGGCAGGATGCGGGCGAGGGGAGCCGGTTTCAGCGCCGCCGCCATCGGATCGGGCACGGCGAGCGCGGCGAGCAGGGCGGCCGCGACGGCGATGTAGGTGGGCAGGTGCAGGACGAAGTCGAAGGCCGCGAGCGATGCGAGCGCGGCGAGCGTGGCCATCGCCCCAAGGACGAGGGCTAGATGGTCGGACTGGGGCAGGAACCGTCCGGGCGCTCCCCCGAAGCCCGAGTAAGCCCGGACGAAACGGAAGCCGTTCGCCAGATGGAGACCCAGGACGAGAAGCAGGAGGATGGCCCCGACGAGGCCGTAGTCGGCGAGCAGTTGGAGGAATTCGTTGTGCACGAACTCCGGCTCCGTCGGGGACGTGCCGAGCGCCTCCGGTCGGAAAAGCCGTCCGTAGATGTGCGAGGTGCGGCTGCCCGTCCCGAGGAGGGGAGCCTCCATCGCCTGTTCCCACCCCGCCTTCCAGACGAGAGGGAGGCTCAGGTCGCCGTTTTTCGAGAGCAGGTGGCGGTCGAGGGCGCGGGAAAGGGGGCCGGAGGCGGCGAGGACGGCGATGGCGGCGGCCAGGAGGGCGAAGGCGCCGCGGCGGTGGATCCGCTTCCGCACCTCCGGGGACAGGCGCCGTCCGGCGACGACCGAGGCCAGCAGGACGAAGGCCGCCAGACCGATCCCCAGGGCCAGGATCGCCGAAGCGCTGCCGGAGGCGGCCACCGCGAGGACCGAGATCAGGGCGAGGGCGGCGGCACCCATTCTGGCAACTCGTTCCCGTCGGCTGAACAGGGCCATCGCCAGCCAGAGCGGAGTCAGCATCGCGAGGAATCCAGCGTAATGATCGGGATGGTTGAAGAGTCCTCCGGCCCGGTCCGGAAAGGTTCGCTCATAGCCCGGCACGAGCCAGAGCGTAGGGAGAAAAAGCGTCTGGACCAGAGCGAAGCCGAGATTCAGGAGAACGAGGGCCGCGAGCAGATCGACGAAGCGCCTCCTCCATGCCGTGGTGGCGAGCAGCAGCAGGAACAGCCCATAGACGAGAAAGGCGGTCACGAGAAGGGCGGCGTCCTCCCGAGCGAAGTAGGAGACCGGCGAATTCGCGGCCCTGGCCAGCAGGTAGCCACCGAAGGCGAGCAGCGCCACCGTGCTCCATTTCGGGAGGGTGAAGGTCGTCCTCTGGAAGAGAAGGCCGACCGAGAGCACCGCCGCCAGACCGAGAATCCCGCAGGCAGGCCAGAGGAAGGTCGTGGACGCGGAGGTGCCGACCGTTCCTGTCAGGAGGACTCCCGCCAGAAATACCATCACCACCACGACATGCCAACGCATCTTCATCGAACAAGGCTTTTTGAGAAGAGCCCGATGAATTATGGCGTAATTTAAGAAAAACAAAAATCCAATTTTGATTGAATGTTTGGAATTTTTCAAAAATGATGGCGGATTTGCGCCGTGATTGGGAAATCCGAAGCCAGAAATCCGAATGGCTGGACCGCTGATTGGCGCTGATCTTTTTTGGGGGAATCAGCGAAGATCAGCGGTCGCCG
>CAYSZN010000416.1:0-4101 GCA_964435425.1 uncultured Akkermansia sp.
CCGTCAACTCGAAACGGAATCTGGCTTGCCATCGTCGGCTTGTTCGCTCCGCTTCCGGGCTGGGTCGTGCAGCACTCGGTTGCCCAGAACGCTCAGCAATTCGGGGAAAGAGAAAATACCGAAGAGAATCACTGTAGCGGAGCCCCATAGGATAATGAGCCCTTCCTCATCGGTTCCAATCGGCGAAAACTCGCTCGATGAGAAATTGTCATACCCTCCGAGAATTTTGAAAACACATAGTCCAACAATTCCCAACACCACGAGCGCCACTCGGACTCCGAAGAAAACCCTCATTCCTCTGGATCCATTCTCAAAATAGGTAAAGGGAAGATGGAGCAACAAGACGAGAATCACCGCGGCGGCGATGGGTGGCCCGAAGAACAGAAAAAGGACCATCATTTTCGTTCGAATGGGATAGAGTCGATCACCGCCCCTGCAACAACGGAAACAGCTTGCGCGGCGGCGGCGCGTCGCTGGCCTTCTCCGCCGCATTGGAACCACCCCAGGGAAAGCGCCGCTCGCGCGGCTTCGCGGTCCCTCCCGGCGGAGCCGCGGTCGCCGGAGCGAGGCCCCGCTCGATCGGCGCGAAGAGCTCCTGCCCGAACTGGCCCAGCTTCTTCAAGCCCTCCACGGGAATGTTGGTCAGCTCCGAGATCAGGGTCGCGGGCACCTTGCCGAGATTGGAGATGTGCTTCGGCTTCCACACCGGCTCCCGCACGGTGCCGGTGCAGGAATAGGTCAGCAGCTCGCTCACCGGCGTCAGGACGGCGCTGGACAGCCCGCCCCGCGTGTTCACGACGGCCTCCAGATCGACGGACTGGTCGACGAGCGACACCGTGCCCGCCGCCTTCACGCGGAAGGCCTTCGTCAGCGCCTCGATCTCGTGGGAGACGAGGACACCGTTCTCCAAGCGGAAGCTGGCCGAGGCCTCCTTCGCGATGTTGCCGCCGTTCCCCCCTCCATTGCCATTCCCGTTGCCCGACGGCAGGAGCTTCGAGAGCGGCCCGAGCACGGGGATGGCGAAGAGATAGCCCTCGGAGATGCGGGCGTTGCCTTCCCCGTTGAAGGTCGCGATCCGCCCCGCCTCGCCCGCGATGCGAAAATCCATGTCGACCGATCCGGTGATCTCGCCGGTCTCGCCGTAGTGCCGCGTCACCTGCTCCAGCGGCACGCCGCGAATCCTCGCGGCCATCTCGAAGGGAGCGGCCGGAGCGCGCACGTTCCTCACGTCGTAGCCGAGCTCGAGGGTGCCCCCGAAGATCCCGCCCCTCAGCGAGGTCAGGTGGACCCGGCTGCCCTGCACGACCAGCTCGCCCACGGGATCGGTCAAGGTCAGGGTCTTGCCGAGGAAGTCGTATTTCGCCTCGCCGCCGCCGGAGAAGGAGATCGCCAGATCGTTGCGCCGCGGCTCGTCGCCGACCTCCTCGTTGCGCCGACCGTCGAGCTGTCCCGCGAGGCGGATCGTCGGGGGCTGGGAATGGCGGTATTTCTCCAGCGCCTTCGCCAGCATCGGGTTGAAGGCGCGGGCGCCCTCGACCGGATCGACGGTGGAGACGACGCCCTTCACCTCCCAGCGCTGCTCCCGCCGGTCGTTCTGCGCCAACTCGGCGACGATCTTGCCCTCCTCGCGCACGAGCGCCACGTTGCGGAACCACTGCGTCTCCCCGTCCGATTCGTAGTCGGCCTCCAGCTCCAGGAACTCGACCCCGTTCAGCCGGAAATGCCGCAGGTCGAAGACGCCCCGGTTCTTCCAGCTCGAGAAGCTCCACGACTCGCCCCGCCCCACCGCCGCAATGTAGATGAGGGAGGCTTCGCCAAAATTCCACGCGTCGATGAACTTCCGCCCGCGCTCGTCGAGGAAGGGCCGGAAGACGAGAGGATCCAGCTTGATCTCGGCCTGATACTGCATCGTCTCCTCGCCCTTGCCGGGCTCGTACTTGAGATTGAGGAAGGCCACTCCGGTCTTGTGGTCGAGCCGCAGATTGCGCAGGTAGAAGCGCTGCCCGGCGACGCTGAAACCGCAGTTCATCCCCGAGAAGACCTGCCCCCGTGTCACGAAGCGCTCCGCCCGCAGGTCGCCGATGACCTCGCCGGGAAACCCGCGGAAGGCCCCGCGCATCCGGTTCAGCTCAAGGTGCCCCGACGCCTCGATCGTAGGCGGATTGAAGAAGACCACCTCGCCCAGCTTCTTGTCGTTCCAGAACATCGCGGCCAGTCCGGCGACATCCGCGGTCGAGGTCGTCGAGAAGTCGAGGCGGTTGCCCTCCTGCCGCCACTGCCCCGTCAGGTCGAGCGCGCCCTTGACGTCCCGTATCTTCAGTTCCTCGATCTCGGCCCGGTTCTCGCGCCCGTCGAAGCGCACCGTCGCGGCCAGCGACTCCACGCGGTAGGTCTGCCCCTTCTTGCCGAAGGCCGGGGAGACGATCCGCGCCTTTGCCGTCATCGTCGCGAGATCCTCGAGATCGCCGCGAAACTCGACCTCGACCTTCGGCCGACCACCGGTGAACTCGTAGCTGTCGAACTCGCGTAGGAACTTCAGGAACTGCCGCCGCCGCTTCTGGAAGACCTCGTCCGCCACCTGCCGCGGCCGCTCCCCCGCCCCCTCCGCCACCGGCGGGCGCAGCAGCGAGCCCTTCAGGGACACATCGACCCCGGCGACCGAGGCCTCCGCCTTCACGATCTCGATGACGCTCTCGGTGATGACGATGCGCCCCGAGAGGTCCGTCACCCGCAGGTTCCGCGGCCGGGCCGGGTCCAGCGGCAGGGAGAGGCTCGCCTTCTGCACATCCAGCATGTTCACCGAGATCTGCTTGTCGAAGATCCGGCTCAGGTCCACATCGAGGAAGACGTCGTCCAGATAGGCCACCTCGCGCGTCCGCGACGCGTCCTGGAAAAAGCGCACATCCTCCGCGACCAACCCGCGGAAGGCTCCCAGCGTCAGCTTGCCGATGTCGACGTGGTAGCCCCGGCTGGCGAACTCGCGCTCGATCGTGTTGCGCCAGCTCTCCGAAAAGCCCTCGCGCCGCGCATGCACCGCCGCCCAGATCGCGACGCAGGCCGCGACGAAACAGGCGAGGAGGAACAACTGGCGGATCAGACGCATCGGAACAGGAGCGGGGAAGGCCGGAAAACAGGGAGTTTGCCCGAAAAATCACAGACCCGCCAGTGCTTTCCCGCCGCACCGGTCTCCCCGCAATAACGATTGGAGAGCGGCGAACCTTGGCCAAAAAAGGGAGATGATAGTTGAGAGTTGATAGTTGAGAGTCTCGGATGCAGAGAGATGCTCCGGTGCAGTACCCCACCCTTTGCGTGAGCTCGAATTTCGGGGCGAACCGCTCATTTCCAGCCTCTCGGCTCTGATCCTGGCCCAATCTTCCCTCCATCCTCCCCGATCCATGCGCATCATCGCCGGCAGCGCGGGCAGCGTCCCCCTCCAAGTCCCCCGAACCCTCACCCGTCCCACCGCCGACCGGGTGCGCGAATCGCTCTTCGCCGCCCTCGGCGATCTCGTCGCCGACGCCCGTATCCTCGACCTCTTCGCCGGCTCCGGCTCCCTCGGACTCGAAGCCCTCAGCCGCGGCGCCGTCTCCGCCGACTTCGTCGAATCCAGCGGTCCCGCCTGCGACGCCATCGCCAGAAATCTGGAGAAAACGCGCCTCGCCGGAGGCCGCGTCCATCGCCGCGAGGCGCTCTCCTTTCTCGCCACCGTCCCCGCCGCCCGCTACGACCTGATCTTCGCCGATCCGCCCTACGCCCGCGAGGACAAGGAGCGCGACCTCCTCGCCGCCTTCCTCCACGCTCCCGCCCTTCCCAGCGCCCTCGCCCCCGACGGCCTCCTCGTCCTCGAAACGCTCGCCTCCGCCCCCTTGCCCGAAGCCCCGCTCTGGAACGTCCGCGACGAACGCACCTACGGCACCACCAGAGTCAGCTTCCTCTCGCCGAAATCCGAAATCCGAAACCAGAAATCCGAAGTCTGAAATTCGGATTTCGGATTTCGAGCTTCGGATTTACCGCCCCTTCCCCATGCCCCGCCCCCTCGTCTACCTGCTCTACAACCTCCTCCTCCCCCTGCTCCTCCTCCTGGGGCTGCCCTCCTTTCTG
>CAYSZN010000417.1:0-4082 GCA_964435425.1 uncultured Akkermansia sp.
GAACATGAAGCAGACCGTGGTGCCCTTCCGCAACGGCATCCTCCTCGCCATCGCGGCGGGCTACGCCGAAAGCGCGGGGGCGGAGGGCCTCGTGATCGCGGCGCATTCGGGCGACCATGCCATCTATCCGGACTGCCGCGAGGACTTCATGCGTCCCATGGCCGAGGCGATCCGGGCGGGCACCTACGCGGGCATCGAAGTGCTGCGGCCCTTCATCGACGGCCGCAAGGAGGACATCGCCGCAACCGGGGCGACACTCGGGATCGACTTCGCGAAGACCTGGTCCTGCTACAAGGGTGGCGAACTCCACTGCGGCAAATGCGGCACCTGTGTCGAGCGGAAGGAAGCCTTCGCCCTCGCCGGATTGGAGGATCCGACGGAATACGAGGTGGGTGGATGAGCGGATTTGACGCCCGCTTGTCCCGCCGCCGTCTTTTCCCTTGCGGCCCTCCGGCGATAGCCCGACTTTTGCGCTGAGACAAGGTCTCAATCTCTCCATGAAACGCCTTCACTCCTCCCTCTTCGGCCTCCTCTGCGGCGGTCTCCTCGCCCTTTCCGCCTCGGCGAACGAACTGAACATCTACACGCACCGCCACTACAAGGCGGACGAGGCGATCAACGCCCTCTTCAAGGAACGCACCGGCATCACCGTGAACATCGTCTCGGCCGAGGCCGACCAGTTGATCGAGCGCCTCAAGTCCGAGGGCGACCAGAGCCCCGCCGATCTCCTCGTCACCGTGGACGCCGGGAGGCTCCAGCGCGCGAAGGAGGCCGGCCTGCTCCAGACGCTGACGTCGGAGACGCTCGAGGAGCGCGTTCCCGCCGCCTTGCGCGACCCCGACGGGCAATGGTACGGCTACGCCGTCCGCGCCCGGGTGATCCTCTACGCCAAGGACCGCGTGAAGCCCGAAGACATCAAGAGCTACGCGGACCTCGCCGATCCCCGCTGGAAGGGACTCGTCCTCGCCCGCTCCTCGGGCAACGCCTACAACCAGTCGCTCCTCGCCTCCATCCTCGCCGCCGAAGGCGAGGAGAAGGCCGAAGCCTGGGCCAAGGGCGTCGTCGCCAACTTCGCCCGCGATCCGCAGGGCGGCGACCGCGACCAGATCAAGGGCGTCGCCTCCGGCCTCGCGGACCTCTGCATTTCCAACACCTACTACCTCGGCCTGCTCCTGAACTCGACCGACGCCGCCGACCGGGAGGCCGGGCAGAAGGTCGGCGTGATCTTCCCCGAGCAGGACGGGCGCGGCACTCACGGCAACATCGCCGGCGCGGCCCTCGCCAAGCACGCGAAGAACGTGGACAACGTCCGCACCTACCTCGAGTTCCTCACCTCCCCCGAGGTGCAGAAGCTCATCGCGAACGGAACCTACGAGTATCCCATCAGCCTGGACATCACCCTCTCCCCCACCCATCAGAGCTGGGGCGAATTCAAATTCGACGAAACGACCTTCCCGCAGCTGGGCGAATTCCAGGAAGCCGCGACGCGGGTGTTCGACCGCGCGGGATGGAAGTGAGCCCGGCGCCGCCCCGCGCCCTGCGCTGGCGGCCCTCCGTGGCCGCCGCGTGGCTGCCCGCCCTGCTCGTCCTCGTCCCGGCGGCGCTGGTCTTCCTGCGCGCCTTCGCGCCGGTGGGCGACGCCTGGGGCCATCTCGTCGAGACGCTGCTGCCGGGCTACCTCCGCCACACCGCCCTGCTCGTCTCCGCTGTCACCGGGCTGGCCCTGCTCTTCGGCGTCTCCACGGCCTGGTGGGTCGCGACCTGCGACTTTCCGGGACGCCGCTGGCTGAAATGGGCGCTGCTGCTGCCCTTGGCGATGCCGGGCTACGTCGCGGCCCTCGCCTACGTCGACGCCACGCAGTCGACCCTCGTGCCGGTCTACGTGTGGCTGCGCCGCGAGTTCGGCACGGAGGTCTTCTTCGCGGCGCAGGATTTCGGGCGCTGGGCCCTGGCGGTGTGGGTGCTGGGATCGACCCTGTTTCCCTACGTCTACCTGGCCAGCCTCGCCTCCTTCAGCCGGCAGAGCCGCGAGGCGCTGGAGGCGGCGCGGCTGCTGGGCGCCAAGGGCGGACGCCTCTTCTGGCGGGTCGCCCTGCCGATGTCCCGCCCCGCCGTGGCGGCGGGAGCGAGCCTCGTCATGTTCGAGACGATCAACGACTACGGCGTCGCCAGCTACTTCGGACTGAGCCCGCTCACCGTGGGGGTCTTCCGCCTCTGGCTGACGGACGGCGAAATGCCCGCCGCCATCCGGATCGCGGCCATCCTCCTCTTCGTCGCCATCGCCGTCGTCCTTCTGGAGCGGGCGCAGCGCAGCCGGCGACGCTTCTCCTCCGATCCCGGCGAGGCGCTGCTGAGCCGTCGCCGTCCCGGCCGGACCGGACAGGTGGCGATCCTCCTTCTCTGCCTCGTGCCCTGGACCGCGGGCTTCGCCCTGCCCTGCTTCCGGCTCGTCCGCTGGGCCGCGCAGAGCTACGCGGACACGGACATGGCGGGAAATCTCGCCGCCGCCTGGAACAGCGTCTCGCTGGCGGGCCTCGCCACGCTCGCGATCATGGCCGCGGCCCTGCTCATGACTGGAACGAAGCGGGCCTTCCGCGCCCCGTCGCTCTCCGTGGCCACTCGGACAGGGCTGCTGGGCTACGCCTTCCCCAGTGCCCTGGTGGCGGTGGGTGTCGGCTTTCTCATGGCCTCGCTCTCGCGCTGGCCGGGGCTGGACTCCCTCGCGCTCAGCGCCTCGGCGACCGGGCTGGTCTTCGCCTACTTCGTCCGCTTCCTCGCCGTGGGGCTGCAACCGACGGACGCCGGATTCCAGCGCATCTCGCCGAGTCTGCACGAGGCCGGACGCACCCTCGGCCGCCGTCCCTGGCCAACCCTGCTGCGCGTGGACCTGCCCCTGGCGCGCGAGGCGATCCTCGCCGGAGGCGTCCTCGCCTTCATCGACATCTTCAAGGAACTGACCCTGACCCTGGTGCTGCGCCCCTTCAATTTCGAAACCCTCGCGACCCGCGTCTTCCGCCTCACCGACGAAAGCCGCGTGCCGGAAGCCGCCGTGCCCGCCGTGATTCTGGTGTCAATCAGCTTGCTTGGCCTCCTCCCCGTCGCGAGACTCTCCCGACGCGACGCATGAGCCAGCTTCTTCTCGAGTCCATCAGCAAGACCTACCCCCGCGGCGAACGCCCCGCGGTGAAGGGCGTCGATCTCGCCGTCGAGCCGGGAGAGCTACTCGCCCTCGTCGGCGAGAGCGGTAGCGGCAAGACGACTCTCCTCCGTCTCATCGCGGGCCTCGAGACGCTCGATTCCGGCCGCATCGCCCTCGCCGGGACGACCCTTTCCGGGCCGGGCGGACAGCTCCCGCCCGAGGAGCGGGGCATCGGCCTCGTCTTCCAGCACCATGCCCTCTTTCCCCACCTGACGGTGGAGGGCAACATCGCCTTTGGCCTCGCCGACAAGCCGAAGCGGGAGCGCGCTGACATCGTCGCCTCGCTGCTCGCCCTCGTGGGGCTGGAAGGTTTCGGCGAACGCTACCCTCAGGAGCTTTCCGGAGGCGAGCGGCAGCGCATCGCCCTCGCCCGCGCCCTCGCGCCCGATCCGAAGCTGCTCCTGCTCGACGAGCCCTTCAGCAACCTCGACTCGCAGTGGCGCCAGGCGATCCGCGACGAGACCCGCGCCATTCTGAAGCAACGTCAGACCACCGCCATCTTCGTGACCCACCACACCGTCGATGCCCTCGCCGTGGCCGACCGCATCGCCGTGATGCACCGAGGCGACTTGCTCCAGATCGGCGGACCGAGGGAAATCTACCGTCAACCGGCCACGGCCTACGTCGCCTCCCTCTTCGGCGAATGCAATTTCCTGCCGTGTCTCGCCCCGTCCCCGGACGGAGCCTCGCGGGAAGCCATCGGCCCGCCTCTAGGCAGTGTGGAGGCCTCGACGGGCGAAATCTGGTATCGCCCCGAGGATCTTGAGCTGGTCGATCCGGCTCCCGGCCTGCTCGAAGGCAAGGTGCTGCGGACCACCTTTTTGGGCGATCATTCCCTAGTCACTCTGCTTTGCCGGGATGGAGAGCAACGCTTCGAGGTGCG
>CAYSZN010000418.1:0-4070 GCA_964435425.1 uncultured Akkermansia sp.
GCTTCCACGACGGACGCCCCGGCGGTGCGTCCCTACCGCGCTTCGTGCCAAAGCGGGCCCCCGTTCCTTGTTTTGTCGAAAACATGCCCTAATCCCGTGCCATTCTTGCCTGACCTCTATCTCCCCTTGAGAAAAAGCGCATAAATTTCCCTTGAACTTCATTCGCCAACCCAATAGTCATTTCCTACCGTATGAAGATTTCCTCTCTCTGCCTTCTTCTGGCCTTCTCGGCTTCGCCCCTTTTCGCCAAGGATTTCGACAACGGGGATTTCTCCGAAGAACGCAAAAGCTGGCAGGGAGACGGCCGGATTGTCCATTTCAAGCCCGATGGCACGACCTCTCCGGCCAAGGAGCCGGATACGACGCCCGTGATGGAAATCGTCCTGAACAAGAGCCAGTTCCGTGAACTCACCCAAAAATTCACGACCGAGGTCGGCGCTGGGGCGCTCAATGTGGAAATCGTCTACAAGGGTTCGCCCTCTTTCAAGCTCAACGAAAAATCCAACAAATTCACCAAGGACATCACTTGGCAGGCTGGATCGACTTGGTATTGGAGCAACCTCGTCAGCCCGAAAGCGGATCTCCTGGTGCGCCTCGACCAGCCCACGGGATATGCCTATTATCTCGGCAGCGTCGCTCCGGGTGGTGACTGGAAAACGGTGACATTCCGCTGGGACAGCATCGGGGAAAAGAAGGACGTCAAGCTCTGCATCATCACCCCTCCTGGGGATGGTTCGGTTTTCATCAAATCCATCGCGATATCGAAGTAGCTGCGTCACCGCGAAGGTAGGGCGAGGCGTCCCTGCCGAGCCGTCATCGGACCAGCACCCATAGGCATCTGGACTAGAATCCGATGGAAGCGTGCCCCTCCAGCGCTGCCGCACCCTTCCGACGCAGCGGCTCACCGGGGACGGTTCGCCCCACCTGGCTGCCGCCGGATTTCTGGGCCGGTCGCCTTGAGCTTCCCGACCGAAGACCATCGAATCGATCAAATCGTTTTCAGATTCGGGATTAGTTGTGGGAATAGAAGAAGTAGCCTCTGGAAGTCTTCACCTCATACCCAAGCCAGTAGCCGCCATTGTTGGGATATTGCTCCTTGTAGAAAAGATCGCCTTCCTGCAAGAGAATATGGCCCCAAGCCATGGGCTCGTCGTCGGTGGCATTTTCGGGAAGTTCAGGTAGCGCCTCAGCTGCTCCGACACGGTGCAGAAAAACGTTCGCGCGCGTCACTAACTCCCATTCATCAGCTTCGAGGGGTTTCACGGGCTTGCCGATTCCACTGGCCCAATCTTCGAACGCCTCTCTGGCGATGGTGAATTCGGCAGCTTTGTTCAATCCCCCTTCGATGAAGGTGATGTCCCTCGCTTCCTTGGGAAGCCACTCGACAGTCGTATCGACACCGATCCCCCAATCCCGGATTCTTCCGAGGTCCCACATCACGAACGCGATGGCACCGATCCCAACGATGACGGCAAGCGCACAACCTTTCTTCATTTTGGCAGCGACGACGATCGCCCAACCTTACACCCGATGCCGCCGGAAGAGAAACGAGAGCACGTAGAGCACCACCGCGAGGAAGACGATGAAGGGCCCCGTGGGGATGTCGTATTCGTAGCTGAGGGCGAGTCCGGCGGTGTTGCAGACGGCGGTGATGGCCACGGCGATGACCATGATCGCCCAGAGCGAGCGCGAGAAGCGCGAGGCGGTGGCCGCGGGCAGGACGATGAGGGCCTGCGCGAGGATGAGGCCGGCGACGCGCACCATGAGCACGACGCTCATCGCGGTGAGGACGAGGAGGAGGAAGTAGTAGGCCTTCGCCGAAATGCCGCGGAGGCGGGCGAACTCCTCGTCGAAGGAGACGGCGACGAGCTTGTGGTAGAAGAGCGCGACGAGCACGACGACGACGATGCCGAGGACGAAGGTGGCGACGATGTCGCTGCGCGAGGTGAGGAGGATGTTGCCGAAGATGAAGCTCTCCATGTTCACCGCCTTGCCCGGCGCATAGTGCAGGAAGAGCAGCCCCGCGGCCATGCCGAAGGCCCAGATCGCGCCGATGATGGTGTCCTCGCGCTCCTTGAAGCGCAGGGTGACCCAGCCGATGAGGGCGACGGAGACGAGTCCCGCGACGATGGCCCCGAGCATGGGGGTGAGCCAGGGCAGGTCGTGGACGCGGCTGTAGTAGACCGAGGCCCCGATGCCGCCGAGGATGCTGTGGGCGATGGCGGAGGCGACGTAGGCGATCTGCCGGGTGACGACGAGCGAGCCGACCACACCGAAGGGGATGCTGGCGACGAGCCCGGCAATGAGGGCATAGCGGATCAGCGGCACTGTCTTCACCGCGTCGAGGAAGTCGGCGAAGAGATCCGTCATGCTGTGGGATAGGCTTGTGGAAAGGCTTCGGAGAGGGCCGGCGCTGTCGCCGCGTCCATTGGGCGCGGAACGGTCGTCCTTGCGACGTTCGACCGAGGCCACTGGCCTCGGCTACAAGGCTCCGCATTCGATGGTTTCACCCATCGGCTCTTCTGGAATGCGCCACTACTCATGCTGGCAGGCGGAATGGTCTCCCTGCTGGTGGCGGGTGCGGCGGTCGTGCTCGAGACGGCGGCGGCCGCTGTAGATCTCCTTGATCGTTTCGCCGGAGAGGGGCAGCGAATGCCGGTGGACGCGGTGGTTCACGCAGAGCACGGAGTCGCCCAGCGAGGAGACGAGGTCGAGGTCGTGCGTGACCATGAGGATGGTCATGCGCTGGCGCAGCCCGGCGAGGGTCTCGATGAGCTGGGCCTCGATGGTGAGGTCGATGTTCGCGGTCGGCTCGTCGAGCAGGAGCAGCTCGGGCTCGCAGGCGAGGGCGCGGGCGACGAGGACGCGCTGCCGCTCCCCGCCGGAGAGGTCGGAGAAGGGCCGCCGCGCGTACCCCGACATGCCCACCTCGTCGAGGGCGTCGAGGGCGATCCCGCGGCACTGCTTGGAATAGCGGCCGGCCTTGAGATGGTTGAGCCGCCCCATCAGCACGATGTCGATGGCGGAGATGGGAAACTGCGGGTCGTAGCGCATCGCCTGGGGCACGTAGCCCATCGCGGCGGAGGCGTTGCGGGGGCTCCTGCCGAGCACGCGGAGCCGGCCGGAGGTGGGCTCGAGCAGGCCGAGGAGCAGCTTCACGAGCGTGGACTTGCCGCCTCCGTTCGGGCCGATGACGCAGAGCGACTCTCCGCGGCGGAGGACGAAGGAGACGTCCTCGAGGACGGGCGACTTGGCGTAGGCGAAGGAGAGGCCCTCGCACTCGACGATCGCCTCGGTTGGCTCGACAGGGTTCAATGCGCCAGTAAAGAGGGTTGGGTCGGCGGCGTCAAGGACGCTCCTCCGGTCCCGCCCGCGTTTCGTCGGCGGTGTCTCAATGCGTTGCCGCGATGGTCCTGGCGATGGTGCGGAGGTTGGCGACCACGTCCTTCTCCAGCGGATCGAGCGTCCGCACCTCTCCGCCGATGGCCTCGGCAAGGGAGACGGCGCTGGACTGGTCGAACTGCGGCTGCACGAAGATGGCCTTCACGCCCTCCTCCTTCGCCTGCTTGGCGATCTCCGCGATCTGTTTCGGGGAGGGGCGGCGGTTGCCCATCTCGATGGCCTTCTGGACCAGCCCGTAGTCGCGGGCGAAGTAGGCGAAGGCGCCGTGGTAGACGTAGAAGGCCTCGCCCTTCTTCGGCGCGAGCAGCTTGCCAATCTCCTCGTCGAGCGCCTCCAGCTCGGCCTTGAGGGAGGCATGGTTCATGTCGATGGCCGGGGCGGCGGCGGGCGGGAGGTGCTGCTTGAGCAGCTCGGCGATCCATCCGGCCTGGTGCAGCAGGACGCGCGCGGAGAGCCAGACATGGGCGTCCATCAGCTCCTCGTGGTCGTGCTTGTGGGCCTCGGCCTCCTTGCCCTCCGCATGGGCGGCCTCGCACTCGGCGCAGCTTCCCTCGAGCAGCTCCAGCCCCTGGAGCAGGTCGATGTCCTTCGGCGAGGTGATGCCGTCGCCGATGGCGATGAAGAAGTTCGATTCGAAGGAAAGCCCGCCGGAAAAGAGCAGGTTCGCC
>CAYSZN010000419.1:0-4066 GCA_964435425.1 uncultured Akkermansia sp.
CGAGGGCCTTGGTCGCGGCCTCGATGCGGGCTTTCTGCGCGGCTTCGGCCTCGGCCTTCTTCTTGGCGGCCTCGGGCTGGTAGGCGGCGAGCTCGGTCCGGGCCTTGTCGATGGCTTGGTGGCGGGCGATCTCGCGCCGGCTCTTCTCGGGCACCCAACCGGCCTCGGCCGTGGCGAGCTTCGCGATCAGCGACTGGTGGTCGGACTCGATCTCCTGCATCACGGCGAGGGCGGCCTCGGTCTCGGTCTCGCCGGGGGCGCGGGAGAGGATGCGGTAGTAGATCTCGTCGACGAGGCGGCGGTCGTCGGGCTGGGAGGCGACGAGTTTGGCGAGGCCGCTGTCCTTCGCCCCGATGGCGTCGGCGATGGCGGGGCCGGAGAGGAAGGCCATGACGGCGCTCATCTGGAGGTCGGCGGAGCGCTCGCACTCGCAGGAGCTCTCGCGCACGGGGCGGCCGAGGTTGGCGAGGAAGCCGCTCTTGAGGTCGAGCTTGGCGTCGGGGAGCTGGCTGGCGCGCACGCCGCGTCCGGCTCCGGGGATGTCGGGCACGGCCCCGGTGGCGAAGTGGACGGCGTCGTAGAGGACCTCGGCGGGCAGGCGTCGGGCCTTGGCGTGGGAGAAGTTGATCCCGTCGTCGGCGTTCCACTCGTTGGTCGCGATGGAGAGCTGGTAGGTGCGGGACTTGCAGATCTCGGCGACGAGGGCGCGGATGTCGAAGCCGGACTTCACGAACCGGGCGGCGAGATGGTCGAGGAGCTGGGGATTGCTGGGGGGATTGCCGGCGCGGATGTCGTCGAGCGGCTCGATGATGCCGGTGCCGAGGAGGTAGCCCCAGAGGCGGTTGGCGTAGCTGGCGGCGAAGTAGGGATTGTCGGGCGAGACGGTCCACGCGGCGAACTGCTCGCGGCGGGTGGGCTGGTCGGGCTGCTGGAAGGAGACTTTGGCGAACTCGGACTCGTAGGGGAAGGCGGGGGGCTGGACGGCTCCGGTGCGGTCGTGCTTGATCTCGCCCCCGGGCTTGTCGCCGACGATCTCGAAGAGGGGCTTGGCCCCCTCGACGGCGGAGCCGCCGATGTTCTGGGTCGGGGCGTTCTTGGCGTCGCGGGCGAGGTCGATCTGGGCGAAGTAGGCGGCGGTCTCGTAGTATTGGTCCTGCGTCCAGCGCTCGAAGGGGTGGTCGTGGCACTTGTTGCAGTTGAAGCGCGTGGCGAGGAAGAGGTGGGTGGTGTTCTCCACGATCTCGGTGGGGTCGCGCAGGATCTTGTAGTAGCTCGCGGCGGGGTTGTCCTTGTTCGATCCGGTGGCGGTGAGGATCTTCCACGCGAACTGGTCGTAGGGGGTGTTCGCCTCGATCTCCTTGCGGATCCAGTCGCGGTAGAGCTTGGAGCCCTCGTCTCCGAGGAACTTGGAGTTCACCTGGAGCATGTCGCTCCATTTGTTGGTCCAGTGGTCGGTGTATTCGGGCGTCTTGAGGAGCTCGTCGACGAGGGCGTCGCGCTTCTCGCGGGTGGGCCGGGCGTCGGCGAGGAAGGATCTGACCCTGTCGGGTGCGGGAGGCAACCCTGTCAGGTCGAGGTGGAGGCGGCGGACGAATTCCTCGTCGGTGGAGAGCTCGCTGGGCTGGAGCTTCATGCGCTCCCACTTCGCGGCGACGAGCTGGTCGATCTCGCCCCAAGTCTCGGGGGCCTGCCAGGTGAAGCCATCGCGGTCGCCCATCACGGTGAGGGTGGTGGCGGCGTAGGCGCCCTCGTAGCGGGCGAGGATGGGGGCCTCGCCCCGGCGCACGGTGTGGAGCAGGCCGAACTCGTCGTGCTCGGCGACTTCGGCGTCGCCCGACTCGACGAAGGACTCGAGGGTGACGTCGCGGGTCTTCCCGTCGGTGTAGCGGGCGACGACGCGGAACTGCTGGCGGCCGCCGGGATTCTGGATGACGGGGTTTTTCGGGAACAGCTCGATGGAGGCGACGCGCGGGACGCTGGTGTCGAGCTTCGCTCCGGTGGCGATCCACTCGCGGATGATGTGGTAGTAGCGCGAGCCGTGGTCGGTCAGCATCCCTGCCTCGTGCGGGACCGCGCCGGTGGCCTTCAGGAGCATGAGGGAGTCGTCGGGCGAGGCGGTGTTGAGGCGGCGGGCGCTGTGGTCATCGGAGAAGCCGCGCACGTCGAAGAGGGGGTCGTAGCCGCGCAGGCTGAGCTTGAAGCCGCCTTTGCCGTCCTTGGCCCCGTGGCAGGTGCCCATGTTGCAGCCGAGGCGGGTGATGACGGGGTTCACGTCCTGCACGAAATCGACGGGGGCTTTCGCCTCCGGGGCGGCGTAGGTGACGGGGGCGGTCGCGGAGACCTCGCCGAGGGTGGCGGTGAGGATGGCCTCGCCGGGGAGATGGGGGCGCAGCACGCCGCGAGCGGAGACGGTGGCGGCGGGGGCGCTGACGTTCCATTTCACGAAGCCGGTGGCGTCGGCGGTGGTGCCGTCGTCGAGGGTGGCGGTGGCGAGGACTTGGATATAGCGGTCGGGCGAGTCGAAGGCGAGGTCGCCGGGCACGATGGCGAGGGAGGCGACGGTGCGGCCCTCGGGCAGGCTGCCGGTGGTCTCGTGCTGCTTCGCCTTCTTGCGGTCGGTCAGGGTGGGGTCGGGCCTCGCCTCGGGCGGGGCGGCGTCGATGGCGATGGGGGCGAAGGTCTTCCGCTCGGCGAGGGTCTTGGCGTCGAGGAGACGGACGAGTCCGTCGGCTCCTCCGGCGGCGATGGTCTTGCCGTCGGGCGAGAAGGCGACGGAATACATCGCGGCGTTCGTGTTGATGCCTTTGATCAGCTCGGCCCCTTTGGTGTAGAACTCCTCGAGTGCGGGCTCGTCGTTCTCGCCGGGGCCGGGGGCGCGGCGGACGGTCTCGAAGAGCTTCTTCAGCTCGGGCGAGATGGTCGCGTCGTATTCGGATTTGAAGAGATGGATCTGGCCGCTGCCGTCGAGGCTGGCGACGGCGGCGAAGGTCTTGCCGTCGGGGGCGAAGGCGGCGTCCCAGATGCGGCCCTTCATCGGCGGGTATCGGCGGATGAGGTTGGCGTTGTCGCCGATCACGCGCTTGGTCTCGCGCTTCATCCGGTAGATCTGCGGCACGCCGTCGGCGCCGCCGACGAGGATGTGGTCCTGCGTGGGATGGCGCTGGACGGTGCTGAGCCCGCCGGCGAGGGCGCCGGGGGTGATGGAGGTGAGGTTGTCGATGAAGCGCTCGGTCGCGGTCTCGGTGAGTTTCGCGGTCATGTCGCGCCCGACGGAGACGAGGTGCTCGCCGCTGGCCGACCAGTCGGTGTCGAGGACCCAGTCGTTGTGGCTGCCCATGAAGAGGACCTGCTGGCCGTCGGCCGCTTGGACCGCGCGGACGGTGTTGTCGGGCAGGCCGAAGGCGACGAGCTTGCTGTCGGGCGACCAACTCGCTCCGTAGGCGGTGTCGAAGCCGACGATCTTCGAGAGGGTGAGTTCGCCCTTGGCGAGATCCCAGATCTGGATTTCGCCCATGCGTCCGGGAAGGCCCCCGGCCACGGCGAGCTGCTTGCCGTCGGGGGAGAACTTCACCGACTGGATGCGCTCGGAGAGGCCGACGAGGCGCTTCACGAGGCCCGAGCCGTCGGCCTTGTGGACGAGCACCTCGTGGAAGCCCGAGACCGCGAGGAGGCGTCCGTCGGGCGAGTAGTCGAGCGAGGTCGGCACCGGCGGCGCGGAGTAGCGCGGCGGATTCGCCATGGTGTATTCCTGCCGGGCGTTCGCCGGAGTGTCGTCTTTCGCGCCCTGCTCGATCCATTTTTTCACGAGGGAGACCTCGTAGCCGGTGAGCGGCTCGTCCTTCGGCGGCATCTCGGGGCGTTTTTCGCCAGCGGCGGTGACGACGAGTTCGAGGAGGTGGCTCTCGTCCGGCTTGCCCGGCACGATGGCGGCCCCGCTCTCGCCCCCGGCGACGAGGGCCGCGACCTCGGTCATGATGTAGTCGGCCTTGGCCTTCGCAGGCTGGTGGCAGCCCTGGCATTTGGCTTGGAAGACGGGGCGGATGTGCTGGTAGTAGCTGACCGTTTC
>CAYSZN010000420.1:0-4047 GCA_964435425.1 uncultured Akkermansia sp.
GCGGATGCCGAGGATGGCGTTTCCGATCAGCAGGTAGATGACGCACTGGATCAGCGCGAAGAAACCGAGGGAGAGGTATTTCCCAATGATGTAGCCGCCGACGCGGAAGCCGTGGTGCCGCTCGCGCTGGAGGAGGTTGCGGTCGCGGATGATCTCCTCGGCGGAGTTCGTCATGCCGAGGAAAAGGGCGGTGACGAGGCCGAGGAAGAGATAGGTGGGGATGTGGAAGGCGTTGGCGAAGTTGTATTCCCCGTCCTCGGAGTAGCGCATGACCATGGCGATGAGGACGGCGAGCGCGGGCGCCTCGAGCAGGGTGGTGGCCAGGTTGGCCCGGTTGCGCAGCTTGCTGAGGAAGGCACGCTTGAACTGGTTGGAGAAGCGCACCCAGTCGTGCCGCAGCTTGCGCGGCGGGGCCTGCGGGGTCTTCTGGATCGTCGTGGTCTGGGCGGTGTCGCTGTCGATCTCGCGCAGGTTCACCTCCTCGAGGAGACGATGGGTCTGGAAGCGGTCGGACCAGAAGGCGGCGTTGAAGCGGCGGGCCGGGATCAGGTTGCCGCGCACGTCGCGCTCGTAGATGACGTCGCCCCCGAGATCGCGCAGGGGCGTCTCGAGCACGTCGAAGACGAAGTCCGGGGTCAGGGCGAGGACGGCGTCGGCACCCTCGCAGGCGGCCGGGGCGGTGGCGGTGTAGATGCCCTCCTGCTTCCGCGCCTCGTTGAAATACTCGAGCATCTGTGCCGGCGTGCCGAAGAAGGCCATACGCCCGCCGTTGTCGAGGAGCAGGGCCTTGTCGAACATGTGGAAGAGGCGGCTGCTCGGCTGGTGGATGGAGACGAGGGTGATCTTGTTGTGGGTCAGGCCCCGGATCATCTCGAGGACATGCTCGGAATCCTTCGAGGAGAGGCCCGAGGTCGGCTCGTCGAAGAGGTAGACGTCGGCGATGCCGATCATGTCCATGCCGGCGTTGAGGCGGCGGCGCTGTCCGCCGGAGAGGCTCTTGGTCTCCTGGTCGCCGGCGAGGCGGTGGCGGATCTCGTTGAGGCCGAGCTCGATCAGCTTGGAGTCGACGCGGCGGCGGCGCTCCGACGCGGGGAAGTGCGGTGCCCGCATCGCGGCGGCGGTGTCGAGGTTCTCCTCGACGGTGAGGAGGGAGTCGAAGGTCTCGTCCTGCGGGATGATGGCGATGTAGCTCTTGAGGTTCTCGTGCTCGGCGTAGAGGTCGACGCCGTTGAGGTCGATGCGGCCGCTCCTCGGCTTGAGCTGGCCGCCGAGGGCCTTCAGCAGGGTGCTCTTGCCGCAGCCGCTGGGCCCCATCACGCAGACCATCTCGCCGCGCTGGATGGTGAAGGAGACGCCGTCGAGGGCGGGGATCTTGCGGTCGTAGCTGTGGGCGATCTCGCGGACGCGGAGGTTGCCGATGACGTTGCGCTCCTCCTCGATGATGCCCTCGGTGAAATGGCAGCGGAGGAACTGGTCGCTGCCCAGCGCGATGACGCTGCCGTCCTTGAGCGGCGCCGAGCCCCGCACCGGCTGGCCCTCGACCGCGACGGGGCGCTCGCTTTCGAGCACCTCGAGCAGGCCCGTCTTCGTGCTGTTGTCGCAGCGGATGCGCAGGAGGATGTGTCCCGGAGAGCCGGGGGAGAGGAGGATGTCGCCCGGAGAGAGCTTGTCGGGGTCGTTCGAGACGAGGTAGACGGTACGGTTCGGCGGCAGGCTGTAGCGCCCGCCCAGCTCGCGCGCCTTGCGGCGCAGGTCGTCGAAGGAGATCTCGCTGTGGTCGGGGAAGTCGATCCGCTCCCGCGAGGTGACCTCGAACTTGTCGCCCTTCTCCAGAGTTCGCCCGCCGATGACGGCGTCGGTGGGATTGAGGACCTCGACCTGGATCTTCAGCCCGAAGGAGACGCGGAGATAGCTCTGCTTCGTCCGCGTCTTCTCGATGAAGTGGTTCCCGTTGTGGTCGATGGCGAGGTAGAGCTGGACGGAGGAGAGGTTCTTCTTCGTGTTGAAGTAGAAGACGAGATCCTCGAAGGCGAGGACCTCCTCCCCGACGATGAGGCCCTGCCCCTCGTAGACACGGCAGAACTCGCCCGCATTCACCTGCCGGCCGCGCGCGAGGATCGGGGCGGGTCCGAGGTTCTTCACGAGGACGAGACTCTGGAAGCGGAAGGCGACGACGGAGTGCTCGTCCCCTGCGGCCGGGATGGTGATGTCGGCGGGCTCCTTCGTCGAGAGGACGAGCGATTCGAGGCGGTGGCTCTCTCCGGCCCCGGACCGGCCTCCGGCGAGGGAACCGCCGCCGTCGATCTGGGACAGCTCGCTCGTATTGAGCTGGTAGACGATGTTGATCGCCTCCGAAGCGACCCCGAGGGTCGTCATGAACTGGTAGAAGGTGATGAGGTGCTCCTTGGGCAGTCCGGACCGGCTGATGAGGACGTAGAGCTGCACGCCGAGGAGGATCTTGTCCTCCAGCGGCAGGGTGTTGACGAGGTTCGAGGCGATGGCCTCGAGATCCTGGCGGCGGCGGAGGGAGCGGACGAAGAGCTGCTTCAGCTCGGTGTAGACCGTTTCGGGGAAGTCGTAGCGGAGGAAGCCGAGGATGGAGTCGATCTCCGCCTCGACGGCGCGGCCGTCCAGCTTCGTGAACCCGGCGAAGACCTCGATGAGCATGGGCAGCATCGACTCCTCCGTCCGCGGAGTCTCGCTCTTGAAAAAGGAGCGCTGGACACGGCTCCAGAGGCGGCCGCGCCCTCGCGTCAGGCCGGATTCGGAACGGGAGAGCTTCCCGGACGATCCGGTCTCGGCGAGTGGATCGCGCAAGGTGGGGGAGGAGTTCGACATAGGAGCCGGAAAGGACTCGGGAACCTATACCACGTCCGGAGCGCTTGGAAACCCACGATCAAGGGCGGGCGTGATGTGGGGGAGCTTGGACAAAGGGAGGACATGGCCGAGAAACGGCACAAGAGGCACAAAAAATCGGAGCCCCTTTCCTCAAGGGAGTCCGTTGCGAAGCGAGGACCTCGACGAACGGCCATTGAGGCGGCGGTCGGAAGAAATTCTCACGAATTTCTCTACGGCGACCCGCTTCGGATCTCAAAGGTAGCCCCGAGCGGCCCGCTCGGGGAACGAACGTCGCTTGGACGCCCGATTGGCCGAGCGGGCCGCTCGGCCTACCCCTTGCCTCGCGGCAAGCCCTTCTCTGCGCCGTTTCGTGGCCAGTTCTCCCGGTGTTGGCCCTTTCCCGGTCGCTGCATCTCCAAATCCAGAAAAGTGAAGTTCAAATTCTTTTATTTATTGATTTTATGGTTTTTATAATTTTAATTCCCCCATTCTCCCATGACCTCCTTCCAGCAACCCGACGTGCCGGCTGCGGCGAAAGTGCTCAGCCTTGTCCGCCTCCACCATGGACTGCCCTCCTTGGGAGGCGAGGAGATCCCCCTGTCCTCCGCAAAGCGCCGGACCGCCCTCGGGAGAATCTGGAAGCGCGGCTCGCGCCTCAACCATCTCGCCGCCCGCCGACGCCGGATCGCCCTCGACAAGATCCCGGATGCATCGCTCCCGGCGATTCTGGAACTCTCCAAGGGAAGCAACTTCGTCGTCCTCATGGAGAGGATCCCCGCCGGAAAGGAAAACGCCGAAGCCTACCTCGTGCAGTTTCCCGACTCCCGCGAATCGCAAGTCAGCGCCGACCTCCTCCGCGAGCTCTACGACGGCGTCTGCGTCCTCCTCCGCCCCGCCGGGACGCGAAGCGGGCGGGGAGGATTCCTGCGGAGGTTCCGCGCGACGGTGGGGTGAGGGAGCGGGGCGGGGCGCGGCGCGGTTATGAGAAGGAATTGGTCTGCAGCGTGAGAAAGAGCCACCATGCCGGGTATGTCGTTGGCAGAGACGGTAGGACAGAAAAATCATTTTCGAGTCCTCGCTTGAAACATTGGGAAAAGGCAGGAAGTTATTCAAAGTAAATTGACAATCAATAACTTGCGACGATATTCCTCATGAGCAGCCAAGCAGCCAAGCAGCCAAGCAGCCAAGCAGCCAAGCAGCCAAGCAGCC